>JANYCV010000626.1 GCA_025360145.1 Acidobacteriaceae bacterium | reverse complement strand
CGTTCACTTCGGGAGCCGCAGGCGGAGCGTTTGGTGTCTATAGCTCAACCGTGGAGCGCGCGGTGGGATTGGGCGCTTCTCGTCAGGCGCAAATATCTTTGCGGCTGAATTTTTAGACTGGGTTAATTTTTGGACGAGGCTCGCAGATGTTCCGCGGGCCTTTTTTTTAGAGAGTTCTCCAGCATAGCGGACTCAGCCTGCGCATCCACCGCGGCAGCGAATCGAAGAAGCGGCCAACGCGGTTTTCTTCCGGATCGCGTTAGCCGTTTTTCTGCCTGGCAATTCAAGTAGCTGAAGCTTCCGGCACCCGGCGGCTTTGAGAGGGCCGCGGTGACTGTCTCCCGTTGCCGCTTCTGAGTCAGGCGCAAGCTGGCCGGATTGCACGACGAGATTCCAGATCAGGGAGAGAGCCTGGCATGCGGCTGCCTTCTGGACACATGCCGCAAAACAAAGAACGTCATCGAATCATCCTTTCGAAATCGCGAACCACTGGCAAGCTTTGAGCGTTGTTTAAGGTTTTGTTTTGTGTGAGAATGATCAACACCGACACATGGATCAGCGGTATTCGGCTATTGTTGCCGCAGTAACAACACTCCGGCGGAATGCAATGGCCGAAAAGTATTGCCGGCGCAAATGCCGGTTTTTCCAATTAGCAGTCTCATCCAGCAACGCAAACCGTGACTCACTGATATAAGGAGAAAAGCAATGCCAAGACCAATTCATTTCGAACTGCCGGCCGATGATCCGGACCGCGCGGCGAAATTCTACAGCGAGACCTTTGGATGGAAAATCAAGAAGTGGGACGGGCCCATGGAGTACTGGATGATTTCTACCGGCGAAGGACCGGGGATCGACGGCGGAATGATGCGCCGCCCGCACCCGGGGGCCAGCACCGTCAATACGATTGGCGTTGCATCTCTCGACGACACAGTTGAAAAAGTGGTGGCGTCCGGCGGCAAAGTGGTTATGCCCAGAATGGCGGTTCCCGGCGTTGGCTACATGGCCTACTGCAACGATCCGGAAGGCAACATGTTTGGCTTGATGCAAAACGATCCGTCCGCGCATTGACGCGCTTAGAATCGGAGGAATGCCCATTTCATCCGTCGCAGGCGTCCTATGCTGCGGCAACATCTCATTCGATATTCCAGTTTGGCCCGTGGACCGCTTCGAGTGGGGAACCACTCTATGGGTCGACAAGATAGAAGAAACTGTCGGGGGAAATGGCGGCAGTACCGCCTATACGTTGGCGAAGTTGGGAACACCGGTGCGGCTGCTGGGCGTCGTCGGACGGGACGCGCATGGAGATACTATCCTGGCGCGGCTTGAAGAGACCGGCGTCGATGTCAGCCGCGTCGGCCGTTCCGATTTGCCGACGAACAGTTCCATCTGCGTGGTCCATCCCACGGGCGACCGGCTTTTCTTTCACCAGCGCGGCGCCAGTTCCGCGGTTTCTCCGGAAATGCTGGACTTCCGTCCGGAGAACAACGCGGGCTACTCGCATTTCCATCTTGCAAACTTGTACACGGTTCCGGCGATCCGCACGAGTGCTCCCGATGTGCTGAGGCGTGCGCGCGCGGCCGGATTGACCACGTCGCTCGACACTGGATGGGACGCCGATGGGCGCTGGATGGAAGACCTGCGCCCGTGCCTGCCGTTCGTCGATCTGCTCTTCGTCAATGAAACAGAAGCTAAGATGCTGACAGGCGTGGACGAGCCGCGCAGCGTGGTGCGGGCGCTGCGGGATCTTGGCGCTACCGATGTGTTGGTGAAGTTAGGCGGCAAAGGCTGCATCGTGTTCACCGGTGACGAAGAATTAGCGGCTGCCGGATTTGTGATCGAAGCAATTGACACCACCGGCGCGGGGGATTGTTTCGGCGGCGGCTTTCTGGCCGCGTTGCATCAAGGCAAAAACAGGATGGAGGCTGCGTGTTTTGCCAATGCGGTGGGGGCGCTGAAGGTATCGCAACTGGGCGCGGTGAAGGGGGTACGGGATTTCGCGGAGACCGAACTCTGGATGTCCGCTGGGACTATACTAAAAGAGTAGCTATGACCCCAGTAGAATTTTGTAAACAGTTGAAAGGAGTGTTCGGGTTCCCTGTCACCCCGTTCAAGAAAGACCTTTCCTTAGACCTTGACGGCCTGGCGCGCAACGTGGAGGAGATGGTGCGGTATCCATTCTGCGCCCTGGTTGCCGCCGGCGGCACCGGGGAGTTGTACTCCATGAATGCCGACGAAGTGGAGCAGGTGGTCAAAGTCACCGTGCAAGCCGCCAATGGCAAGATGCCGGTGGTGGCGGGGACGGGATTCAACGTTCCCATTGGCCGCGAAATGGCGCAGCGCGTAGAGAAGGCCGGGGCGGAATGTCTGCTGGTTCTGCCGCCTTACTATTCCAATGCACCGGAGTCGGGGTTGTTCGATTACTACAAAGCGATCGGGGAAGCGTCGTCGCTGCCGATGATGATTTATAGCCGCGACTGGGCCGTGTTTACGCCCGAACAAGTAGCGCGGCTTGCCGATCATGTACCGACGCTTGCGGCGTGGAAAGACGGGCAAGGCGATGTGAAGAAATACCAGCGCATCATGAACTACAACGGCGACCGGCTGGCGTGGTTCGGCGGACTCGGTGACGATTGCGTTCCGGGATACTTCGCGATCGGTGTGCAGGCGTATACGTCCAGCATTTCGAATATCGCTCCGAAGGTTTCGCTAGCGCTTGCGGAAGCCGGAATGGCGCGCGATTTCGCCAAGCTGGACGTGCTGATGAAGAAGTACGTGCATCCTCTATATGCGTTGCGCGAGCGCGGACGCGGGTATGAAGTATCGGCGATGAAGGTGGCGATGGAAGCCCTGGGAATGGCGGCCGGTCCGGTGCGTCCGCCGTTGAATGAGTGCAAAGCGCAGGATGCAGCCGATATCCGCGAATTGATGAAGGTCTACGAGGATATGTTGGAATCCAAAGCCGCGGTGGTTTAAATGATCGTCCTACTCGTACTTCTTCTAACGGGCGGACTTTCCGCGCAAACCCCCAGCGGCGCGGAGTTTTTTGAAACGCGGGTGCGTCCGATTTTTGCGGCTCAATGCGCGGCCTGTCATGCAGGGAAGATGCACATGGGCGGACTGAATCTGTCCAGCCCAGCCAATATCCTGCATGGCGGCGAAAGTGGGCCTATCCTCTCGAAGCAGAAGCCGGAAGAGAGCAAGCTGCTGCAGGCCATCGGGTATCAGGCAAACATCAAGATGCCTCCACAGGGCAAATTGAAGGATCAGGAAATCGCCGATATCACCGAGTGGGTGAAAGCGGGCGCGCCTATGCCTGAGGACAAAGTTGCGGTTGCGGCGCCGAAGAAGAAAGAGTGGACGAAGGCGCAGAAAGAATTCTGGTCGTTCCGGCCTATTAAAGAATATGCGGCACCGGCGGTGAAAAACGCGAGTTGGGTGAAGACGCCGATTGACAATTTCATCCTGGCAAAGCTGGAAGAGAAATCGGTAGCGCCGGCTGAGCCTGCGGGGAAGCTCACGTTGTTGCGGCGAGCCACTTTCGATCTGACGGGATTGCCGCCGACGCAAAAGGAGGTCGAGGATTTCCTGAACGATCGGTCGGCGGGTGCGTTCGCGAAGGTGGTGGACCGCTTGCTCGATTCTCCGCGGTATGGAGAGCGCTGGGGGCGGCACTGGCTGGACGTGGCTCGCTATGCGGATTCGACGGGCGCGGATGAAGATCATCGTTATCCGTACGCGTGGCGGTATCGCGACTATGTGATTGATGCGTTCAATACGGATTTGCCGTTCGATCAGTTTGTGCGGGAACAGATTGCCGGGGATCTGCTGCCGGCGAAAGACGGCGGCGTGAATGTGAACGGTATTGTGGCCACTGGTTTTCTGTCGATCGGGCCGCGGTTGATTGCGGAACAGGACAAGGTCAAAATGCTTTATGACTTTATCGATGAACAGATCGATACTACGTCGCGTACGTTTCTCGGGTTAACGGTGGCTTGCGCGCGCTGCCACGATCATAAGTTCGATCCGATTGCCACGAAGGATTACTATTCGATGGCGTCGATCTTTGCCAGCACAAAAGCATTCAAGAAGATTGAAGGTACGGTTTCCCAGATGTACTTCGCGCCTCTGGTGCCGAAAGCGGAAGCCGACAAGTACGACGCATATCTCGAAACAATGGACGAACGCAAACGCGAGATGGCGTTGATTTCCGAAGAGGAAGCGGACCTTTATAGCGGGCCGCTACGGCCGAAAGTGACGGACTACATGATTGCCGCCTGGCGGGTCTGCCATTTGGGCAAGGCGGAAGATAAGCAGGGTGTGGATGTGACGGTGCTGCGGAAGTGGGTGGAATATTTGCGGCAGTCCGCGGAAGAAGCGCCGCATTTGGCGAACTGGCTGAAGGCCGATGCCAGCAGTTATGAACAGGTGGCGAAGGGCTATCAGGTTGAGTTTGACGCCGGCGCCAAGGCCTATGACGCGAAGGTCGCCGAATGGAAGAAGAAAGGCGATACGAAGGCCGACCGCCCGAAACCGAACGGCGTGAATAACCAGTTCTTCGGCGAGTTGCTGATGGGCAAAGGGCCCTTTACGCGCGAAGGTCAATTCACGGAGGCAAATCAGAAACGCTACGATTCTCTGAAGCAGGAACTGGCGGACCTGAAAACGAATACGCCGAAAGAGCCGCCCATGGCTTGCGCGGTTAGTGAAGGCTCGCCTGTCACGCAGAAAGTGTTCATTCGCGGCGATGCCGGAAGTCCTGGCGAAGAAGTAGTGAAACGGTTCCCTGTGATTCTTGCGGGCGAGAACCAGATTCCGGTGACGCAGGGTAGTGGCCGCCTGGAATTCGCTAACTGGCTGACGAATCCCACGCACCCGCTGACATCCAGAGTGTTTGTGAATCGCGTGTGGCAGTGGCATTTTGGCGAAGGAATTGTCCGGACCCCCAGCAACTGGGGCCTGGTGGGTGAGAAGCCTACGAATCCGGAATTGCTGGATTATCTGGCGTCAACGTTCATGAAAGAAGGCTGGTCGGTTAAGAAGCTTCAGCGGATGATCATGCTCTCCAGCACTTATCAGATGAGCAGCCAGAGTACGAAAGAGAAGTTTGAGACCGATCCGGATAATCGATTGATGTCGCGGGCGGACCGGCGGCGACTCGATGTGGAAGAGATCCGCGACGGCATGTTGCTGTTGGACGGGTCCATCGATTTAACAATGGGCGGCACGTTGCAGAGCGGCTTTGGGACCGATGGGGAGAACTCCGAAGGACGGCTGAGCATCAGGCCCGACAAGGTGATGCGCCGGACGGTGTATCTGCCGCTGCGCCGCTCCAATCTTCCGACGCTGCTGAATCTTTTCGATTTCGGCGATGCTACGACGACGAACGAAGGACGGTCCAGGACTAACGTGGCGCCGCAAGCGCTGTTCATGATGAACAGCAGCTTTGTGACGGACAGGGCGAGGAATTTAGCTAAGAAGCTGGTTGAGAATGACAGCCTCGACAACCGGCGCCGCGTGGAGACGGCTTATGCCACGGTGCTGGGGCGGAAGCCGACCGAGGAGGAGGGGAACGCCGCGCTGGAATACGTGCGGTCGTTCGATGCCAAGCGCGGCGGCGATGGCTGGCAGAGTTTGTGCCGGATTCTGCTGTCGTCGAATGAATTTGTATACGTGGACTGAATATGGACTTTCAAAATATCTCACGCCGTGCGCTCTTGCGCCAGACTGCTTGTGGTTTCGGGTCGCTTGGGCTTACGTCTCTGCTGTCAGCGGCGGCGGGTGCGAATCCACTGGCTCCGAAACAACCTCACTTTGCTCCTAAGGCGAAGCGGGTAATTTTTCTATTCATGCACGGCGGGCCGTCTTCGATTGATACATTCGATTACAAGCCAAAGCTGGAGGTTTACAACGACAAGCCTCTGCCGTTCAAGCGGCCGCTGACGTTTGCGGAAGGCAACGTCGGGAATCTGATGAAGTCGCCCTGGGAGTTTAAGCAGTACGGGCAGAGCGGGCTTCATGTCAGCAGTCTGTTTCCGAATGTGGCGCAGTGCGTGGACGATCTTTGCGTGGTGAAGTCGATTGTGGGCGATAGCGTGGCGCACGGCGGCGCGAGTCTGCAATTGCACACGGGGTCGAATACGTTTACGCGGCCCAGCATGGGGTCGTGGACGGTGTACGGACTGGGCAGCGAGAATCAAAATCTGCCGGGATACATCACGATCAAGCCTTCGCTTTCGCATGGCGGGGCGAAGAACTGGAGTTCCGGATTCTTGCCCGCGGCCTATCAGGGAACGGCTATCGGGAATGCGGGAATGAAGCGGGAGGATCTGGCGGAGCCGATTGAGTATCTGATGAATCGGGGGCTGACGCCGGATCAGCAGCGCTTTGAGCTGGACATGTTGCAGAAAGTAAATCGGCAACATGCGATGACACGCGAGTATGACCCGGAACTGGAAGCGCGGATTCAGGCTTTTGAATTGGCGTTCCGGATGCAAACGGAGGCGCCGGAGGCTTTCGAGACGGAGAAAGAATCGGACGCTACCAAGAAACTGTACGGGCTGGATAAGGAAGAGACGAAGGATTTTGGCTGGCAGTGCTTGCTGGCGCGAAGGTTGATTGAACGCGGCGTTCGATTTGTGCAGTGCTCGCATAGCTACAAGTGGGATCAGCATAGTGAACTGGTGAAGCTGCATTCCAAGAACGCGCGTGAGGTGGATCTGCCGATTGCGGGTCTGTTGAAGGATCTGAAGTCGCGCGGTTTGTTGAAGGATACGCTGGTTCTTTGGGGCGGGGAGTTTGGACGGACGCCGGTGGTGCAGGGCGGAGATGGCAGGGACCACAACCCTTACGGCTACACGATGTGGATGGCGGGCGGCGGCGTGAAGGGCGGGTTTTCCTACGGAAATACGGATGAATTTGGGTATTACGCTGTGGAAGACCGTATGCATCTGCATGATTTGCACGCGACAATGCTGCACCTGTTGGGGTTCAACCATGAGCAGCTTACGTTCGCTTATGCAGGACGGAATTTCCGGTTAACCGATGTGCATGGGGTTGTGGCGGATAAGATTATCGCCTGAGTTCCGATTTCACGCTGGTGTACGGTTTGGGAATTGTGTTCGTTAGCGACAGCCGGACTAGGGCGTCCGGCGCCGTCCAGGGGGACCGCCCTACCGTTTGGAGTTGTGGCGGATAAGATTATCGCCTGAGTTCCGATTTCACGCTGGTGTACGGTTTGGGAATTGTGCTCGTCAGCGACAGCCGGACGAGGGCGTCCGGCGCCGTCCAGGGGGACCGCCCTACCGTTGGTTGTCAACTGTTTCGAGGGGTCTGCCGGAGATAGAAGATGCCCTTTCTGGAATCGAGTGGTTAGCCTTCGACTTTGCCGATCACGATCAGCGCAATTGGGATGTCGCCTAGCTTGGTGTGCAGAATCCAATCGTTCTCGCCTTCTTTTTCCAGGCCGGGCTTGAAGTTCGCGTCCTGCTTCCAGAAGCTGAACACGCCGGGGTGCGGGGCTCCGGTGGCTTTCTCGCTCATCGCTACCAGGTCCTTAAAGCTGGGCGTGGCGTTTGCATTCTGGTCATCCGCCGCTTTTGAAATCAGCATGAAGTCGCGCTGCGGCGCTACGCCTTGATGATCGCCGTTCTGTGGGAAGTTGCTGTAGCGCAGCGTGTAGACGCCAGCGGCGATGGGATTGCCCCGGCGGTCCGCGCCCTTGGCGGGGAAGCGGATGGCACCCAGCAATGCGCCTTGCGGAATGTTCGGGAGGCTGACGCTGTCCTCGACGGATTTCGGGCCGCCCGGGGCGACTGCTCGGAGCCAGATCTCACACACCACCTTGTCTCCGTTCAGGATCTTGATGCCATCCTTCTGCAACATCGCGGTGATGGCTGCGTTCAGTTCGGAGGGCGGGGCTCCGGCGGCTGCGGACGTGTATTGGCCGAAGGCTGCACCCGCGGCAAGAATAAGAGTAAGGACAATTTTGGTCATATCAGTTTTATAGGAGCGGCAGCAGCACTTCATCCAGATTTTCGTCGGTAAACGCCCGAATGTCTATACGGTTATTCAGGGTCCAATGCTCGATGTGTTCCACTCCATCCCCTTGTTGGATGCTGCTGAGCGGTCCTAAGGTTTCAAGTTCTAAGACATCCGCATTTGTGAAGGTTTCGTAAGAACAGTGGAAGTCGGGGTATTGCTTTTCGGGATCGGCCTTGTAGCGTTTGATAAACAAGGTGCCAGAGCGGAGATATGCGCCCCAAGTGAACGGATTGAAAAGGCCGGTTTTGGCGGGTGCGGAGACGTTTGGATCGTTGTGGAGCAGCAGATACTTTTTGGTGAACTGCCAGCGCTTGTCGCTGAAATCGGTGAACGCCCACATGACCAGGGGATTGGTGGGCAGCAGAATTTCGGGGTGCGTTCCGCGCGGAGGGAATCCGGTAATGCCTGTTCCTCCGGGCGCCATCAGCGTCAGCGCCCAGGCGGCGATCTCCACCGTTTGCGGCAGCGTGTTCTTGATGCTGTGCGTTACCTTCACCGCGCTTCCTGTTTGGGCCAGCTCGATGATGATGCGCTTCTGCAATCCGGTCTCGATCTCGATGGGCGCGATCAGCTCCACTCCGTCCTCGAAAGTCTTCACGTCCACCGGAACATTGTCGGCGACGTAGGTGCGCCGGGCATGTTCCGGGGCCACCCAGAGGCGGTGACCGCCGCGAGGCATCCACTTTTCTTCGCCGCTCTTTCCCATCTCGGCCTCGAATTCCTTGAAGACATTTTCGCCGCCGGGGAAGCCGTAGCGGATGATGCGCGGGCCAACGTCGGTGGTAGCAATTAGTTCCACTTCACCGTTGCTGATGCGATAGCAGTTTGGCCAGCCTTTGTAGGCGACTAACTCAATTTGGAGGGGAGGGGTCATCGGAAATGATCGTAACCGGCGGGCTTCAGGGGCTTGCCATCCAGCCTGATGGCTCCGGATTTTCCTTTTCGAATCGTTCCGATTCGTTTGATTCCCGCTAAGCGCAGCGGTGTTTTTGAAGTAAAGAGCAGTTCGTAATCCTCGCCGCCATGGAGGGCCTGATCAAGCGTTGCGCCCTTGGCCACTGGAATGGCTTCCAGATCGGCGGCTACACCGGAGGCGATGCAGAGGCGGTGCAGATCAAGCGAGAGCCCGTCGCTGAGATCCATGCAAGCGGTGGCTTTGCCGATCAGTTTGCGGCCTAAGGCCAGGCGCGGTTCCGGCGGGCGCTTGAAGTGATCGCGGGCGTTTGCGCCCAGTTCGCCGGAGACGTAGATGTGGTCGCCGGGCATTGCGCCGTCACGCCGCAGGGCTTTTCCCTGGGCCACTTGGCCGCAGACCATGATGTCGCAGACCAGTTGCGAGGCGTGGGAGAGATCGCCTCCGGTTAGCGGCACGCCTAGCTTGAGTAGGCCTTTGTAGAAGCGCTTCACCCAGGCATCGTTCGCCCATGCGGGAACAGCTAATGAGAGCAGGCAGAAGCGCGGCGTAGCGCCCATGGCTGCGATGTCGCTGAGGCCGCGGGCTAGCGTTTTGTATCCTACCGCTTCAGGGGCGTCTGTTTGTTCAAAGTGGACGCCTTCCACCATCATGTCCGTGGTGAAGACGAGGTCGGAATAGATGAAGCAATCGTCGCCAATGCCCTTGGTTCCGGGCTGGCGTTGTAGCCAGTCGATGAGCTTGATCTCAGTCACCGGCAGCCTCTGCGCCGCCCGTGAAGACTAAGCCGCCGGGGAGGCCTTCCCCAAAAACGCGGCCCACGGTCCGGAGGAAACATTCGTCGCCA
>JANYCV010000606.1 GCA_025360145.1 Acidobacteriaceae bacterium | reverse complement strand
CGCCACAATCTCCGGATTCGCGCCATTTCTCGGTGGAATGGCGCGCAAAACGATCGGCGTCGGGCAGTTGATGATGTACACCAGCGTGATCTACATGGCCACCGCCGGCCTGGTGTTGTACGCAATTCTGCGCCACTTCGACCGCGATCACAGGCTGGCGGAAGAACGCTCCGCTCAGGAGTTGTAATAGTTCACCCAGGCCTCGGCCACAGCCTTGGCGATTACCTCGCGATATAGCGATCCGCGCTCCGCCTCTGCCTGCGCGGGGCTGTCTGTAAATCCGCCGATGCCCTTCCACCATCCGTGCCGCTCGTCACGGAAAGGCGCTTGTGCACCGCTGGGATCGGTGTCGGCGGATCGGTCGCGATGAGGGCGATCCGCAGCTACCAGATCGGGCCGGAGCGAGAGCATGATCGAGGTTTCAAAGTCGCCCGCATGCCCCGGCAGCCCGCGGCCACGATGGGCATCGGCACCGATCAGCGCATTCCAAGCGACGTTCCAATACGATCCCGCGGCAGCGCGAACCGGGTGCTTCAGCGCGATGTCGCGCGCCGCCAACTGGGCCAGTTCGTGATTGCCGCCATGACCGTTCAACAGAAAGATGCGCGTGAAGCCGTCGGTCACGAGTGACTCAACCAGTTCATAGAGAACCTTGTAGTAAGTCTCGGTGCTCAATGACATGGTTCCACCGAAAACGAAGTGGTGATGCGAGGAGCCGAACGGCAGCGTGGGTGTCACCAGAATCGGAATCTGCGCTGACGCAATCACTGCGGCATCGCGCGCGAGCGACTCCACCGTAAAGTAATCCATACCAGTCGCCAGATGCGGGCCGTGCTGTTCGGTGGCGCCGATCGGCAGCACTACAAGAGAGTCCGGCGCGACGGCGCGAATCTGTTCCCGGTTCAGTTCAGCAAAGAGTTTCATCTTCATAATTATGCCCTCCCTGTCTACGTGCCATAATGCGGAACGAAACTCAACATGCCAACCATTGCTTATGTCAGCGACGAGATGTATGTCGCCTTGTCCGATGTTGCCGCCGAATTCGAACCGATTGCAGGCGGCGCCGCCACGATATTGCACTCGTCTCCGCGCGGAGCGCTGCGTGGAGATCTGCCCGCTGGAATGTATCGCGTAACGCTCGCCAAGTCCGGCTACGGCTCAAAGGCATCCACTGTGGAGATAGGGCGCGAGCCCGTTCAATTCCGGCTGCTCTCAGACGGTCTACTTGGCTATATGCTGCCTAAGTGGGTCCGTTCCGGTGAAGTCGCCGAGTTCCGCATTCACGCGGTGGAACAGTATCAACTCAGCCTCTGGCGTTACGGCATCGAGAAGGAGTTTGTCCAGTTGATCGGCTGGTTTGACGAGCATGGCCCGCAAGCGAACCGGCAGATTCTTCCCGATGGCGACTTCACGCAAGCGGGGCTGAAATGGAACAGCGACGGCTACCCGGCGAAACCCACCATCGTGGCGCCCGAACGCAGTGGGCTCTACTATCTTTGGGCGCTGTCTCTATCCGGCCGCGCATTCTCTTTTCCGTGGGTTGTGGCGCCGGCGGAACCGCAAGCGAAGATCGCCGTGCTTGCCTCCACCAACACCTGGAATGCGTACAACAACTTTGGAGGCCGCAGCAACTACATTAACGCCGACAGGCTTCCCGACACTCCGGTGGTCAACGCGCGGCAGGACTTGGACCGCTACCAGAAGGCGATTCCCTTTGGAACATGGCGGCCCAGGGACGAAGAGTATCGTCCGCTTTCGTTTGACCGCCCCGAACCAAACAACCATCTGTTCGACGATCCGCAGGTGACGGACTCGGTGCAGGGCCGCGTGCAGTGTGGACAAGCGCCGGGCGAGTGGCGGCTTTATGGATGGCTGGAACGGGAAGGCTTCGAGTATGACCTTTACGGCGAGGGCCACCTGC
Source organism: Acidobacteriaceae bacterium (assembly GCA_025360145.1). Lineage (GTDB taxonomy): Bacteria > Acidobacteriota > Terriglobia > Bryobacterales > Bryobacteraceae > JANXXV01. Next base: position 236 of record JANYCV010000606.1, on the reverse strand, counting down.
ACGATGGCCAGCTTCCGCTGGACTCTTACAGTGTGCTAATCATCGCGGTACATCCCGAATATTGGAGCCGTCAGATGTATCTCGCGGTGAAGAGCTGGGTGTTTGAACGCGGCGGCCGTTTGATGTACCTGGGAGGGAATGGTCTGAATTGCGAGGTCGTTTTCTCCGATGATGGATCGATGCGGTGCCTCTCGCATCTTCACAGTCTGCATGGCGAGATGGGCGGCAGGTCCGCC
>JANYCV010000549.1 GCA_025360145.1 Acidobacteriaceae bacterium | reverse complement strand
CGCTGGTGCTGGCGACCGTAGTGAGTGGGTTCAGGATCTTGGTTGGATCAATACCCTGTAGCGTGACTTCCTGCTGGAAGGTGGCATACGTGGCGCGCTGGGCCCCGGCGGCCGTCGCTTGTTCCTGGACGCGTGACGCATTCTTCAGCAACACTACCGCCGTCACTCCAAGGCCAAGGATAACCGCGGCAACGATGATGGAGACGTAGGTAAAGCCCGATTGGAAATTGCGTGTTTTCATGGCTTAAAAGAGGGAGGACGTGGTGGATGCTAATAGCACTCGCGGCGCGATGTCCTGCAGATCGGTGTAAACTTGGCCGGCGGCGACTGAGAGCGTGAGGGTTAGCGTGGGAAACGGGGCGTAGATCGAGCAGTAGCCAAAGCATCCGTTCAGGGCCAGGGTTCCACTAGCCGTGCTGTTCTGGTCGAGAAAAAGGGCCCCGTTCCAGGTCGGCGAACCGCTCACGGTGATCGTGCTTCGCATGAAATACACGATGACGGAGCGGTTGTTATTGCCCGCGATGGTGACGTTGGTCGCCGTGCCGGTCGGGTTGTAGATGGCAATGACCAGTGGAGTGCTTTGCGCGCCCGCACCGTTCAGCGTTACCGTGCTGCCGCCCACACCATCGGAAATCATCAGGATGCCACCCGGCACCGTGGCCAGGTTGACCGAAATGTTGGTCGATGAATTCACCGTCACCCCGGTCGGCACGGTCGGGGAAAAGGCGGCAAAATCGTAAGTATTTGTCGCGTTGGTCCGGAGCGTCATCGGAACGTAGGTGTTCCAAACGTATTCCCATAGGTTCCAGTTGATTGAAGCAAGCGGGCGATAAAAAGCCGGCATCACTTCCGGGGCCGGGCCGGTCGGAGGGGTGTAAAGCTGGTCGTAAGCTGTCGTGTCGCCAGGACTGTAGGCCGGGCTGGGGCGCAGGGTGGTCAGAATCATCGGGCGTCCACCAATCACCGCGGCCGCATTCGTGGGAGCTGCCCGGGGGACGCCGGCGCCGGCAGCGATGGAGGCGGGTAGCCCATAGGCCTGCGTCGACCAGTTCGTGACCGGCACCGACCAAAGCTGGGCCACCACCCGAATCGTCTTTCCGTCACCACTGGTTCCACCTGTCACGGTGCGCGTGAAGTCGTAGGTTTGCGGTGCGCCAACCGTGGCCGCGCCGTATTGGATGAGGCTTTTTACCTGATACCGGCTGCCGGCCGACGTAAGGTCGGGAATGGAGATGGCCGGTCGCGTGACATCCGGATAGAACACATGCGAAGGCAGGGCGCCCGACGCCGCAACCCGCGCGAAAGTCAGGTTAGAGCTGCCGCTGTTGACCAGGGCAACCTGGTTGTCGAGCAGGGAGTCGAGCGTGGCGCCGTTTGGGGTTGTCGTGACCTCTACCTTCGCCAAGATCGCCTCCGCAACCAGTTTCTCGAAGGTCTTGGTTTCGACGGCGGTCTCGTGGATATAGTCCACTGCGCTGGAAAGAATCGCACACGCCCGGGCGTAAATCAGCCCGGCAATCGCCATCAGGCTCAGGGCGGCAATCAGCAGGATGGCGGCATGGGCAATGCTGCCTCGCTGCGATGGGCGAAGCTGCGGCGATTGAACGGGTTTCATACCGAGGCTCATCTGGGAGATTATTGCACGACAAATCGGCTAGCCCGTGGGCTCAGCTCGTCGGCGGAAGGAAGTAGATAAAGCGTGAAAAGGGCACAGTGTCGCCGGCGGGCTGGACCCCAGAAAGAAGGTAGGGGTCGGGGAAGACCAGCCGGCATGGGCCCTCCTCGCGCCGCTGCCAGGTGGTGTCATAGCGGAACCAGTAATGCAGCGCACCGGGCAATACGGTCCACGAATCCTCGGCCACGGGCATCGCATAGCGGTATGCGTAACGATTCTGGGTGGCGGATCCAAAAACGGCGTCGCGCGCTGAACCCGGCGATTTATCAAACACCACCTCATAGAGGATGAGATTATCTCCGCTCACCGTCGCAGTATAGCGGCGAACCTGAGTGATGGATGACACGGTGTTCAGTCCGGTCAGGGTCAGGACCGTAAAGTCCGCTCCGTCATACGAGGATTCATATCCGGCCGCAGTGAGTTGGGCGGTTAGGAAATTTGTGTCGAGATCATAACTGCTCTGCACGGTGCGCAGATCCGTGGCGACAGTCAGCCCAGTGACAGAGGTGA
>JANYCV010000481.1 GCA_025360145.1 Acidobacteriaceae bacterium | reverse complement strand
GTGGAGGAGGGCGTCGGTTTTCCGTCGATGGTGACCGGCTCCATCAGCTCGATCCGGGTCCCGTCAGGGTCGAATAAATTCAACTGCCGTTTCCGGTTTATGCCGGTTTTTGGCTCCATTGGCTTGGCGTATTGTGAACGGTACGATTTTTTTTCAAGGGTAGATAAGCTTGCCGCGACGCTGGGGACTTCGAGGGCGATATGATGCTGCCCGCCGCGTTTATCGGGCGCGGTAATTTTATCGTACAGCATTAATTCGATGTAGTCGTCGCCGTCCGGAACCTTCAAGTTGATCCAGGAAAGTTGAGTGCCGTTTGAACTGCCGCGCCAGGTTTCGGTGAAGCCCAGGATGTCGCGGTAGAACTTCATGGCCGGGCCAACCGCGCCGACGATGATTCCCAGGTGCATCATCCGCGGGGACACGCGGCTCGGTCCGATGGCTTTTCCTTTATCCCGCACTGACCAGCCGGCAGGTTCGTATTGCACAATCTCCACGGTGTGCCCGTCGGGATCTTTCACGTTGAAATTCGAATTGCCGATGCGGCCCTTGGGAACTTTGTCCGGAACCTTTATGCCTTTCGAGCCGAGGTAGGCACGCATGGCCTCGGCATCGTCTGTCTCGATGGAGATGTGATTCAGGCGGTCTGTGCCGGGCTCGGTTTGCGGGAACAGTTCAATGTATTGGCGCTCGTTGATTTTAAGGAATGTCAGCGAAAGTGTGCCGTCGGGTTTGTTCAGTGAAAATACTTCGCCGTAGCCGAGAAAGTCCTTGTAAAATGCGCGGGATTTTTCGATGTCGCTCACAAAGAGGGCGATGTGGGCTACGCCGAGGATGCGCGGGCGCTTGACCTCTTGGCCGTGGACCAACTGAGTAAAGACCAGCGGCGTGAACAGCAGTGCGGTGAGTAGTTTCATTTCCAGTATCCTTGCCACCATCCAAGCGCGATGGCGATTGCCGCGCCAACTATAGGAAATGCTATCAGACTCGACAGCAGCCGCGCGGCGATGCCAAACCGGTGCGGCCCGAAACTGAGCGCCGCCTGCACCGCGACAATCGCCAGCGCGACCGCCGCAAAGCCCTCGGTGCCGATGCTGCACCACGGGCAGTGGTGCGATTCATAGCTGTGAATGTTGCACTCGTCCGCTGCGCCTGCCCAAAAAGAATGGCAGCCGCACTGATAGATCAGCGCGCAGAAGTTGATGATGAACACGCACGTGATGGCGGCCGAAATCAGAAAAACGGCTGCTCTCTTCATACGCACAGTCTAATCGCGAACCAATGACGCCGCGCGGCGCACGCCGCCGTACAGCCGGACGACGTTTTGCATCAGGCGCAACCCGCATTGATCGTCGAGGCTCAGCAACGATTCGGGATGGAACTGCACCGCTTCAATGGGCAGCGTGCGATGGCGCACTCCCATAATGACGCCGTCTTCCGATTCGGCGGTGATCTCCAGGCAATCCGGCAAGGAGTCTCTCTTTGCGAAGAGAGAATGATAGCGGCCCACCTGGAAGCGATCGGGGAGTCCGGCGAATACGCCCTTTCCGTCGTGAATCACCGTGGATTGTTTGCCATGCATCGGGTATTCCAGGACGCCGAGTTCGCCGCCGAATGCTTCGACGATTCCCTGCAATCCGAGGCATACGCCGAACACGGGAATCTCCCGTTCGGCTGCATACCGAACCACTCCGGGTACTCCAAAATCTTCCGGACGGCCCGGACCGGGGGACACCAGAATCAGGCTGGGAGCTATTTCATCGATGAGGTGAAGCGGAAAACCGGCGCGATATGTGACGACACCCGCTCCAGTCTGGCGCGCGTAGTTCGCCAGCGTGTGGATGAAGCAATCGTCGTTATCGATCAGCAGCATGCGCACGCCGGTGCCGGCTTTGGCGGCGGCTGCGGCGGGTGCCGCTTTCGGCTTCGGATTGAACGCGCGGAAGAAGCCGGTGGCTTTGAGGCGCGTTTCACGCTCTTCCATCTCGGGGACTGAGTCGTACAGCAGCGTTGCGCCCACCGGGTACTCCGCGACGCCATCGCGCAGATGAACCGTGCGGATGAGAATGCCGGTGTTGATATCGCCATTGAGCGACAACATGCCAACCGCGCCGCCGTACCAGCCGCGCGCATTCTTCTCGATATTCTCAATCGTCTGGGCCGCCGCTTTCTTCGGCGCGCCGATCACTGTGACGGCCCACATGTGGGCGAGGAAAGCGTCCAGTGAATCGAACTTGTCCTGTAGCGTTCCTTCCACGTGATCGACGGTGTGGAACACTCCGGCGTACGACTCAATGAGTCTGCGGCCGATCACCTGCACCGAGCCGGGTACGCAGACTCGCGACTTATCGTTGCGGTCCACGTCGGTACACATGGTGAGTTCGGACTCTTCTTTTTTCGAGTTGAGGAGTTCGCGAATGTTGTCGGCGTCTTTCAGCGGATCGCCAGTGCGGATGGCGGTGCCGGAGATGGGGCAGGTTTCCACGCGCGAGCCTTCCACGCGGACAAACATCTCCGGCGACGCGCCCACCAATTGCTCATCGCCGAGTTGCAGGTAAAATTCGTACGGGCTGGGGCTGGCCTGCTGCACGCGTTCGAACAGCTTCGCCATGCTGCCGGAATAGGGTGCGGAAAAAGTCTGGCGAAGCACCACTTCGTAGTAGTCGCCCCGCTTCATGCCTTCGCGCACCTTCTCCACGTTGGCCATGTACTCTTCTTTGGTGTGATCGGAAACAATCTCGCCGGAAGGCGCCTTGGGAACGCGCGGAATGGCAGCGCCTTCGCGCGCCAGGCCCGCGGTGGTAAGATCGCCGCGGGTGAAATTGTACTGGACGCGTTCGATCGTTTCCTTCTTGCGATCCATCAGATAGATCTCGTCACAGAGGAACAGATGAAGGTCTTTGCGGTGGCCGCGCGGGAGCTTCAGATCAATGGGATCGAACTGGAACAGCAGATCGAATCCGAAAGCGCCGACGAAGGCCAGTGAAGAATCCCGTCCGGTTTCAAAATCGCGGATGAGCGCACGCAGAATCGAGAACACCGATGGCTGCTTGCTGCGCTCTTCTTCTGAGAAGATGCCGGATAGCGGCTTCAGCCGGCCGCGCAATGCGCCGTTTTCCAGTTCCAGGTATTCCCAATGCGGATGGTCCCGCAGAACGGGAAACAGAATCTGGTTGATGATTTCGCCGCGCTTGTTCAGCGGGCGAAACTCAACGTGGCGGCCATAGGCCACCACTTCGAGGGGCGGGCATATCGATCCGAAATCCCAGCGCGAATATCGCCCCGGAAATTCATAACCGGAGGAGAGGTAGATGCCTCTCCGCGTATCGAGTGCGTTCAGCAGTTTCCGCAATCCCCGTTGATAGGGGATTTTGGACGTGCTGCGCGTAACCTCGATGCCGCTGCGAGTGAAGTACTTGAGTTGGCGCATGGGAACCAGGAAATTCCAAGATAACACGCCTATTTCGTGCAACAGAGGGGCCTGTTGCGATAGAGTCCAATTCATGAGAGCGATCTGGTTGTTTGCGATGAGTAGCGTGATGGTGGCGCAGTCCTTGAACGGAGTGGTGGACATCCACGTTCATTCCGATCCGGACAGCGTGCCGCGTTCGATTGATGCAATAGAGATTGCGAAGCTGGCGAAGGCGCGCGGCATGCGGGCGCTGGTGCTGAAGAACCATTACGAACCGACCGCATCGCTGGCTTATCTGGTGCGTAAGGAGGTGCCGGGTATCGAAAGTTTCGGCGGGATTGCGCTGAACCGCACGGTGGGCGGAATCAATCCGGCTGCGGTGGAGCGGATGACGAAGGTGAAAGGCGGTTGGGGGCGTGTGGTGTGGATGCCCACCTTCGATGCGGAGAACCAGGTCCGGTTCTCCAAGGAGAACCGTCCGTTTGTTTCCGTTTCGCGAGGCGGCGCGCTGCTGCCTGAGGTAAAGGAAGTAATTGGGCTGATTGCGAAACATCAACTGACGCTGGCGACGGGTCATTCCACGCCGGAGGAAGTCTTAATGCTCATCCGGGAGGCGCGGGCGCAAGGTGTCCAGCGAATTGTGGTGACCCATGCCATGCTGGCGCCAGTACAGATGTCCGTCGCGCAGATGCGTGAGGCAGTGAAGTTGGGCGCGAAGCTGGAGTTTGTATACAACGCGTTGATCGGCCCCGGCAAGATGTTCGAAATTGGCCAGTATGCGGAGGCCATCCGCCAAGTGGGTGTGGACGCGTGTATTCTTTCGAGCGATTTGGGACAGGCGGGGAATCCGCTGCACCCCGATGGCTTGATGGCATTTTTTGCCGGGCTGCGGAGCCAGGGTTTTAGCGTGGCGGAAATCGAAACGATGTCGAAACGGAATCCGGCAAAATTGTTGGGCTTAGAATAGAACAATAAGGTTAGTAAAAGTCTTGCATCCATCCGAGCCGGCCTCATTCTGGACGGCTGTAGCCGATTCCCTCAAAGGAAAGCAGCACGACTATACGACCGGCAATCTGGGCCGGGCGATTCTGCTGCTCTCCGTTCCGATGGTGCTGGAAATGGCCATGGAGTCGCTGTTCGGGCTGGTGGACGTCTTCTTCGTTGCACACCTGGGATCGAATGCGACCGCGACCGTCGGGATCACAGAGTCGATCTTCACACTGGTGTTCGCCGCTGCTCTCGGTTTGGGAATGGCGACCACCGCGATGGTGGCGCGAAGGGTGGGCGAGAAGAATCCGGAAGCCGCGGCGGTTGCGGCTGTGCAATCGATCGCGCTTGGCGTTGTGATCTCGATCGTTGTGGGAATCCTGGGAGTGTTGGAGGCGCCGCAACTATTGCGCTTGATGGGCGCGAGCACGGAGATCGTCCAAACCGGCAGCACCTACACGCGCATCATGCTGGGGGGCAGCGGGACGGTGTTTATGCTGTTCCTGATCAACGCGATTTTCCGCGGCGCCGGCGATCCTGCCATTGCGATGCGCGTGCTTTTGATAGCGAACGCGATCAACATCGTGCTGGATCCATGCCTGATTTTGGGACTTGGTCCGTTCCCGCGATTGGGCGTGACCGGTGCCGCGGTTTCCACCACCATCGGACGGTCAATCGGAGTGGTGCTGCAGCTGTGGTATCTGTTCAGCCCGCGTAACACCGTGACCATCCGGCGCAGTCAATTGGTGTTGGACGTGGATGTGATGAAGCGCCTGGTGCGCACCGGGGCGAACGGGATGTTTCAATACCTGGTGGCGACGGCCAGTTGGCTGGCGCTAGTGCGTCTGGTGGCCCGCTTCGGCGCCGATGCGTTGGCTGGATATACCATCGCAATACGCATTATCGTTTTCGCCATCCTTCCGTCGTGGGGTATGAGCAACGCCGCCGCGACATTGGTGGGGCAGAATCTTGGTGCGCAGCGGCCGGACCGGGCCGAGCAGGCTGTGTGGCGAACGGGGTTCTATAACATGGCATTTCTTGGCTGCGTGGCCATCGTGTTCATCACCTTTGCGCGGCCCATTGTGATGCAGTTTACCAGCGAGCCCGCAGTCCAGTCGGTGGCCGCGGATTGTCTGCGATTCGTCAGCTATGGATATGTCTTCTACGCTTGGGGCATGGTGATGGTGCAAGCCTTCAATGGAGCAGGCGACACGGCAACGCCTACGTTGATCAATATCGGCTGTTACTGGCTTTGGCAGATCCCGCTGGCGTATGTGCTTTCAAGCACGGCGATGGGGCCGCGCGGCATCTTCCTGGCGATTTTGATTTCGGAATCGACGCTCGCGGTTGTGGGCCTGCTCGCATTCCGGCGCGGAGGATGGAAGAATCAAAAGGTATGAATAAGCGTGTGGCGGTTACTTTTAACGAACCGGACAGAGTGGTCGCTTATGAAGCTGCGCTTGCCGGCGTGGGTCTGGAACCCGTTCGCAATCCGGAATCGCTGGAGGGGCTTGCCGGGTTGTTGTTGACCGGCGGCACCGATGTGAACCCGGCTCTTTACGGCGAAGCACCGCATCCGGAAACGCAGCCATCCGACGACCAACGCGATGCGTTGGAGATCCGATTATTGAAGCAGGCACTGGAAATGAATCTGCCCGTGTTGGCCATCTGCCGCGGATTGCAACTGTTCAACGTGGTGCATGGCGGCACGCTGATTCAGCATTTAGAAAACCGCCTGCACGAGAAGCGTACCGATCTGCCTGTGTCGGCCGACAACCACACGGCGACCGTGAAGCCAGAGACGAAACTGGCTGCAATCATTGGTTCCGGCAAGATTGCGGTGAACTCCCGGCATCATCAGGCTATTAAGAAAGTGGGTGAAGGATTGCGTGTATCCGCAATGTCGGAAGACGGTGTGATTGAAGCAGTGGAGCGGCCGGACAAAGCGTTCGCGGTAGCCGTACAGTGGCATCCGGAAGACCGGTGCATGGTGGATGCGCGGGACCGTAAGTTGTTCGAGAGTTTCGCCGCGGCTGTAGAACAATTGTAGATGTCGAGCCAGACCAAGACCCTTAACTCGAAGCAGTTCTTCGCCCGCCACGGAGTTCTTTCGAAATGGCATCCGAACTACGAGCACCGGCTCGGCCAGCTTCAGATGGCGGAGGCGGTCGAATCTGCGCTGGCCGATAAGAAACACCTGATTGTGGAAGCGGGGACTGGCACCGGCAAGACGCTGGCGTACCTGATTCCAGCCATTCTTTCGGGCAAACGGGTCGTCATCTCCACAGGTACGAAGAATCTGCAGGAACAGCTATTCTACAAAGACATTCCATTCCTGCAGAAGCACCTGTCGTCGCCCATCGCGGTCTGTTACATGAAGGGTCGCGGCAATTTTGCGTGCCGCCAGAAAATCTACGACGCTGACAAGACACCGGTGCTCAGCGGCATGGAAGAGGTGGCGGATTTCGAGGTCATCCGCGAGTGGGAGAAGACGACGCTGACAGGCGACCGGGCTGAGATTAAGAGCCTTTCGGAACAGAGCGCGGCGTGGGCCAAATTTGACGCGCGGCGCGATCTTTGCAGTGGCCAGAAATGCTCGCAGTTCGACCGCTGCTTTCTGACGCAGATGCACCAGCGCGCGCTGGAAAGCAACATCATCATCGTGAATCATCACCTCTTCTTCGCCGATCTTGCGCTTCGCGAGGAAGACTTCGGGTCCATCATCCCGGAATACGCGGCGGTGATTTTCGATGAAGCGCATGAGATCGAAGACATCGCCGGCCAATATTTTGGAGTCTCCGTTAGCAGCCCCCAGTTGCACGATTTGACGCGCGACGTTGCAGCGGTGGCACGGCTAAAAAAGTTCGGTTGCACGGAGCTTGACGAGATCTTAAACGTCGCCGGGCAGACCGCCGAAATGTTCTTTCAACTTTTCGGAATGGCCGAGGGCCGTACCGGCTTTCGCGAACATGATGCATTCCGCGAAAAGTACGAAGAACAGTACCACAATTTTCTGCGCGCCCTCGAGCTGATCGGATTGCAACTTCAGTTGATCAAGAACGCTCCGGAAGAAGTGATGCCTCTATACCGAAGAAGCCGTGAATATTCCGAGAAGCTGCGGTTCTGGATGGAGAACGTCGAGAAATCGTTCGTGTACTGGGTGGAGCGGCGCGGGCGCGGATGTTTTCTGCAGGCCACTCCGATCGATGTCTCCGCGCATTTGTCGGAGAAGCTGTTCCGAACCGTGGACAGCGTGATTCTGACGTCCGCCACACTCGCCGTCGCCGGGAAATTCGAATTCACCGAAACGCGTCTGGGTTTGAAGCAGGCGCGGACGCTCACGGTTGACGGG
>JANYCV010000451.1 GCA_025360145.1 Acidobacteriaceae bacterium | reverse complement strand
CGACGAAACGACGTCACCAGTCGAACCGAATCTCCTAATCGGCCCAATCCCCAGTCCAGAAGAGTCGCTCGCTTACGGGACGACGCATCTAACCGGACCGCGCGCGCTAGCGAGCGGCCACCAGGCTTCCCCAGACCCGGTAAGCACCCGTCTCTCGGCCCTTTCAGCGTTTTCTAGCCTGTACCTGCCATAATAGAGACATTCCATGGATTTGAAAGCCCTCGACTTGAAGAAAACTGTAAACCTTCCGCGCACCGGCTTCCCGATGAAGGCGAATCTTGCCCAGGCTGAGCCTAAGCTGTTGGAACGATGGGAGCATTCTAAACTATACGAGCAGATCCGGAAAGCGCGCGCCGGACGGCCGAAGTATGTTCTCCACGACGGCCCACCCTATGCCAATGGCAATATCCACCTCGGACACGTTTTCAACAAGACGCTGAAAGACTTTATCGTCAAATCGAAGACCATGGCAGGGTTCGATTCTCCGTACGTCCCCGGTTGGGATTGCCACGGCTTGCCCATCGAGATCAAAGTCGACGGCGAACTCGGCTCCAAGAAGGCGAAGATGTCGGCTGTGGAGATCCGCCAAGCATGCCGCAAGTACGCCACCAAGTACGTCGATCTGCAAAAGAAGGACTTTCAACGGCTTGGGATCTTCGGCCAATGGGACAATCCGTATCTGACGATGACAGCGAAGTATCAATCGACCATTGCCGGCGCCTTCGTCGACTTTCTAGATAAAGGCTATATTTACAAGGGTTTGAAGCCAGTCAACTGGTGCATGAATGACCGCACCGCGCTGGCCGAGGCCGAAGTGGAGTACGAAAACCACACCAGCCCGTCCATTTGGGTGCGTTTCGTAATAACTTCGGACCCGGCGAAGATTGCACCGGAACTCGCAAGGAAGAACACCTACGGCCTCATCTGGACCACCACGCCGTGGACGATTCCGGCCAACCTCGCCATCGCCTATCACCCGAAATTCGACTACGTTGCCGTGGATGTTTCGGGAGACGTTTACATTGTTGCCGCCGACCTGCTGAAAGCCACCGCCGGGAATCTCGGCTGGCCCGAATACCAGATCCTGGCCACGTTCGCAGGCGACCGGCTGGAAGGCGCCGTGTTTCGCCATCCTTTCCTCGATCGGGATTCAGCCGGCATTCTCGGCGATCACGTCACGCTAGAGCAGGGTACCGGCGCGGTCCACACAGCGCCTGGGCATGGCCATGAAGATTACGTGGTGGCGCGGCAGTATGGCATCGAGACCTACTGTCCGGTGGACGCTGCCGGCCGTTTCTACCACGCCGAAGTCTCTGCCGGAAGCTTGCCCGAAGAGTTGATCGGGAAGACCGTGTGGGAAGCCAACCCGCTGGTGATTGAGATCCTGAAGAACACCGGCGCGCTGCTGGGAATGCAGAAGATCGAACACAGCTACCCGCATTGCTGGCGCTGCCATAAGCCGACGATCTATCGCGCCACCGAGCAGTGGTTCATCGGGATGGAGCGGAACGATTTGCGCACCCGCGCGCTGGAGGCAATCCGCAACATTAAATGGATGCCGGCCTGGGGTGGAGATCGTATGTACAACATGATCGCCAGCCGCCCGGACTGGTGCATCTCGCGCCAGCGGATCTGGGGTGTCCCGATCGTCGTGTTCTATTGCGACGGCTGCCGGGAACCGCTCACCGAAAAGAAGATTCTGGATGGTGTGGTAGATCTGTTTGCCGAACACACGGCCGATGTCTGGTACGACCGCACGGCGGCCGAACTGATGCCAGTTGGAACCACTTGCTCCAAGTGCGGCGGCGGAGCTTTCTCGAAAGAGACCGACATCCTCGACGTCTGGTTCGACTCCGGATCAAGCCATCTCGCCGTTCTGGGTCACAGCGACGAACTTCCATGGCCGTCCGATCTTTATCTCGAAGGCGGGGACCAGTTCCGTGGCTGGTTCCAAAGCTCGCTGCTGGTGGGTTTGGGTCTGAAGGGCAAAGCGCCGTATCGCGAGTGCGCGACTAACGGCTGGACTTTGGACGGCGAAGGCAAGGCGATGTCGAAGTCCGTCGGCAACGTGATTGAGCCGGATAAAATCATCAAGCAGCATGGCGCCGAACTGCTGCGTTTGTGGGTAGCATCGGTTGAATTCAACGAGGATGTGCGCCTGTCCGATACCATTCTGGCGCGTCTGACCGAGGCTTATCGCAAGTTGCGAAATACGTTCCGGTTCGCGCTGGGAAATCTGGGCGAATTCGACCCGGCGGCAGATTCGGTGGACGCGAGCGAGTTGCTTGAAATCGATCAGTGGATTCTGTTACAGGGCGAAGAACTGGTGCGCAAGTGCCGAGCCTGGTACGACGATTTCGCGTTTCATAAAATGTATCACGAGGTCTACGATTTTGCGACCTCGGATCTGAGCGCGGTTTACTTCGACATTGTGAAAGACCGCCTTTACACCGCGGCGCCCAAATCGAAATCCCGGCGCAGTGCGCAGACCGCGCTCTATCGCATCAATTACGCGCTTGTGCGGCTGCTGGCTCCGATTCTGACGTTCACGTCGGAAGAAGTCTGGACCAGCATGCGGCATTCGGACGGAGAACCGGACAGCGTGCATCTGGCGCTGCTTCCAGAGCCGGAAGAACTGACGGCGGGCTTGAGCGATGCGCAACGCGACCGGTCGGCCAACTGGCACCGCCTGATGGAAGTTCGCGCGCAGGTGTTGAAGAGTCTGGAGGTGGCGCGGCAGGAAAAGTTTATCGGAGCGCCGCTCGAAGCGCATGTACACATCGCCGCAAACGGGGACGTCTATCCGTTGTTGAACGAGTATGCGAAAGACCTGCCGGGGCTCTTTATCGTCTCGCAGGTGACGCTCGAAAATCGCGTCGGCGATGCGCTGTCTGTAAAGATCGGCCGGGCGGAAGGAACCAAGTGTGAGCGCTGCTGGAAATACACCACGGATGTGGGAGCTGTCGCGGCCATCCCAACCGTCTGCTCGGCCTGCGCCGAAGCGCTTTCGCAATTGGAACTGGGTTAGCCCGCCTATGCCGGCACGGATTTGGTCTCTGTTGATCGCCGCCGTAATCTTCGTCCTGGACCGCGCGACGAAGGTCTTGATTGAACGAAACGTCTCCATCTGGGATACGCTCCAGGTGATCCCCGGCTTCTTCAATATCGTTCACACGAAGAACCGGGGCGCGGCGTTTGGTATGTTCTCCGATGGCACTAGCGAAGTGCGCACCTTCCTGCTGATCGGCGTCTCCATCGCGGTGCTGATTTTCGTCGCGGTGTTGCTCCTGCAGCCGTCGCGTGCGGGCTTCTCCGGTTCGCGGACGACGATGATCGGCCTGAGCCTGGTGCTGGGCGGAGCCGTCGGCAACATCTACGACCGGATCGTCAGCGGGATGGTCACCGATTTTCTGGAGTTCTACGTGGGACAATGGCATTTCGCCGCCTTTAATGTAGCCGATAGCGCGATCACGGTCGGGGCAGGGCTGTTGCTGCTGGATATGTGGATGTCGCGAAAGCAGGCGGTACAGGCCTAATGTTTCCCAAGCTGATCAGTTACGGCGATTTCTTCCTCCCCACTTACGGCGTGATGGTGGCGCTGGCGTTTCTGGCCGCACTCTGGATCATCGGGCGTCTTGGCCGCCAGGCCGGACTACCATCCGAGCCGCTGATGAACCTGGGCATCTACTGCGCGCTGGCGGGGATGCTGGGCGCCAAGCTGATGATGTTCGCATTCGACTGGCAGATTTATTGGAACGACCCGCGCCAGATCTTCTCCCGCGAAACCTTGCAGGCGATGGGCGTCTACCAGGGCGGTCTTATTCTGGCAGTGCTGACGGCGATCTTCTACATGCGGCGCGCCAAACTGCCGCCACTGCTAACATCGGACGTGTTCGCACCCGGCCTTGCGCTGGGCCACGCCATTGGCCGCATCGGTTGCTTTGCGGCCGGCTGTTGCTGGGGCAAAGAATGCACTCGGCCCTGGGCAGTGACGTTCACCAATCCCGATGCGCGCCAGCTTACGGGGGTGCCGCTTGGCGTCCCGCTGCATCCCACGCAGCTTTACGAATCCTTGGCCGAGGCGCTGATCTTTCTCTATCTCTACCGCAGGTTCCACCAGCCGCACCGCGAAGGGTCGATCATCGGGATCTATCTGATCTTGTACTCGACGGTCCGTTTTGCGGTGGAATTCGTCCGCAATCACGAACAGGCGTTGCCGTTCAACGGACCGCTCTCGTTGACCCAGTGGATCTCGCTGGGAACGCTGGCGGCGGGCATCTGGTTGACGGCTCATAAGCGCCGCGAACCAGTTACCGCATAGCTGGGCATGTGCTTGACTCAGTTAATTACCAAGGCAGCAGCTTACTAGGGTGGGGCGGGCCCCCTGGCCGGCGCGGGACGCCCACGTCCCGCTGCTGGAAGCGGGAAACGCTGCCAGACCGTACCCGCTTGAGTCAAACACATACCCAGTACCGCATAATACAGGGATGGCGAACGTCTATCCGTTTCAACCGTACCGCTACAGCCAGAAAGCCGGAGATTTAAATGATCTTGTCACGCAACCGTATGACAAGATCACTCCCGCGATGCAGACTCGGTATCTGGAACTGAGCCCTTACAACCTGGTGCGCGTAATCCTGGGCGAGCGGTTTGCGGCCGATAACGAACAGGACAACGTCTACACACGGTCCGCGAACTTTTTCAACGCCTGGATTGCGGACGGGATACTGACGAAGGAAGTGGCGCCCAGCCTCTACGCTTACTATCAGGAATTCACCGTGCCGGATAGCGGGGAGAAACTGGTCCGCAAGGGATTCATCGGACTGGGCGCGGTGACGCCGTATTCCGAGCGCGTAGTGCATCGCCATGAGCAAACGCTGTCGGGTCCGAAGAAGGACCGGCGTCAGGTGCTGGAACACACACGTGCGCACTTCGGGCAGATCTTCATGCTGTATGCCGATGTGGATTGCAGGGTGGACGCGCTCTTGGCCGAAGCTGCAACGGCGGCGCCCATGGCCGAGGTGACCGACGAGCATGGCACCGTCCACCGCGTTTACCAGATCGGCGATCCTGCGCGGATCTCCGAAATTCAGGCACTGATGGCCGACAAGAAGCTGCTGATTGCCGATGGCCACCATCGCTACGAAACAGCGCTGGCATTCAAGGAAGATCACCCTGGGATAGCCGATGCCGGCTTCGTGATGATGACGTTCGTCAACATGCATTCGCCAGGACTGCGCATTCTGGCGACGCACCGTGTTTTGAACGGAGTACCCGGCTTCGAGCTCGACCGGTTTCTGGAAGCAGTGGCGGAGGACTTCACCGTGACACGTGTGGATTCGATCGCCGCTTTGAAGCAGGTCTTCGAGCAGCCCGATCCAGAGAATATCCGGATCGGCGTTGCGGCAGCGGGTACGGAACACGTCTGCCTCTTGCAGCGGCCGCGAAACGGTGGCTTGGATGTGAAGGCGCTGCATGAAGAGATTCTGGAAAAGGCGATGGGGATTACGCCGGAAGCAGTGCGGGAAGAGAAATACGTCAAATATGTGCGCGGGGTGGATGCGGCCGCGGACCTGGTAAAGTCGGGCGCCGCGCAGGTGGCGTTCTTGCTGGAGGCGACGACGGTGCAGCAGGTAGCGGACACGTCGTTCTCCGGTGGCGTGATGCCGCAGAAGTCGACGGATTTCTATCCCAAGCTGTTAACGGGGTTGGCGATTTACAACCTGGAGATGTAGAAAAGGCGGCCGGAGCTCTGAATAGTTTGGGAAGTGCTGGCAGCCGTTGGTCCGGGTTTGGCAGGGCAGCAGCGTCTCTGGCGCGATCAGCTCGAATCTGGTTGTTGAAACTTCCGGCGTTCACTCGGTTGATCGACCGGTACCCGCTCAGCGCATTTCCGGAAATATCGCTTGTCAAATCGAAGTGTTGGATGGAAACGCGCATTCTGGAGCCGTCATTACGGAGTACCGCTTATTCACGCCAAAGCTTTCGCCAACGGCTCCGATCTGCCCTGCAGTTGAGTTTGCGTTCATCTCCCACCCTCGGACATTTCAACTTCTGTGCTGTCCCTACACGTTGTGCGCCCGTCAGTCATGAAAACGGCAACATGCAAGGTATGACAGGCTCACCGAATACTCTATGTGCGCCGCTGGCCGGCAGTCCTGTTGCCAACAAACGTAATGTATTTCACGGCTCTTCCAAGCGAATCGAGAGGACCTCTCTCCGGCACGTGGCGGCTCCAGAACTCCTCCGCATCCCCCGAAACGGCTCGGCTAGGTTGCGAAAAGGATGTGAACATTTTGTAAAGAAGTGGCGTTCCCCTCACTCGCTCTGCAAAAAGTGTTAAATTAATCTACCTAGATAGAGAGGAGCACCGTATGAAAGCCTTCGCATCGGTCCTTTTAGCACTACTTACATTCGGCAGTTTGTGTGTTGCCGACGATTCCGCCGTACGGACGCGGCAAATGGAGAGGGAGGGTGACGCGGCAGGCGCGCGGCAACTACTGCTGCGTGCCGCTCAAAGTTCACCGCCCGACGCCGGTGCGCTCACCGCCTATGCTGAATTCCTCGATCGTCATCGGGATCCGGGAGTGCGTCCTGCCTACGAGAAAATGCTGAAGTCGCTGACCCGGCCCGAAGATCGCGGCAAAGTGGAGACCGCGGCGAAACGGCTGCTGGTGCTCGATCTTCTCGAAAACGATACTGCCGCCATGGAACGGCACTTCAACGAATATAAAGCATCGGGCGGCACTCAGATTTCGCTGGATGCGCTGCGCGGCGCGCAAAAGCCCGCTCCACCGCTAACCGCGGAGATTCCAGGGCCGCTCCGCTCCTTTTCCCGCATGGCGGCGCTCTCGCCGGATCTGAGCCCAGCCGAGCTGCTTCCCGCTCTCGCCCGCAATGTGGTGACGAACGGATATCAGGCCTCGTCCGGCAATGAATCGCTGGAGCCCACCGAATATTTGAAGCTGATCATCCGCTATCTGTCGCAGGTGCGCGAGCTCGAAAAGCTGGCGGGTGCGGATAAAACGATCAAGATCGAAACTTGTGATTCCACCCAGACCGGCGATCTTCTGCGCGTGCTTGGATACCGCATGCGCGGCGGGTGTGGAAGCGAAGTGGTGCTGGAAACAGTGAATGCCACGCGCGCGTTCCTGACGATCGATTCCGGTTTCCCGCTGGCGCAACTGGAACAGTCGTTACGAACCAATCGGCCGTTCAGCTACGACTACAAGCCGACGGTGGTGCCGGTGCTTTACGGCAAGGAATTCTGGACTCCGGCGAAGGAAAAACAAGGCGGGGAATTCATCGACTTTTTTCTTTCCGACCCCTCGCTGTGCCGGCTTTATCTGGGCCTCTCGAAGTTGGACCGTGAGACTGCCGATGAATTGAAGAAGCAGATGCCGGCGGCGCGAATTAAGGCCTTTTCGCATGTGCTCGATTTTTACGGCGGCATGTTCCAGATCCGCAACGGGCATGCTGTGGTGCCCGGCGGCGCGCGGGCGATCACCGCGTGGAAGGAATTGTCGGGCACGTCTCCACAAGACGGCCCGGCGTTTTTCGAGAAGCTGTTGACGCGCGACGACGGTTGGATGGCGAGTCTGTACGACGCCATTAGCCGCATCAACGGGCCTGTCCGCGACTACCTGCTGGAGCCGAAACGGTTCATCCGTTTCTATACGGCTATGAAGGGGCGTATCACCAGCCCCGGCCCCGCACGGCCGGTGTTCCGTGCCAATACCGACATGATGCTGCTGACGCAACGGCTGCGCGTGGAACCGGACGGGCGGGCCCACATTCCGGGCAACATGGAAGTGTGGAAGAACCTGTTCATCCACCATCCGCACGGCAAATACGATGGCAAGCTGACCAAGGCGGCCGTGAACTGGAAAGAACCCGACGATCTGGTGGAAGCGTTGTTCGCGCTTTGCCGCAAAGCAGTGGAAAATGAGCCGCTCAAGATTTATATGGCACTGAGCGATCTGAACCGTTTCCGAACCAAGCCGCTGGAACCGGCGACGGTGGACCGCCTGGCGCGGGACTATCGCTTGTACGCAGCCCAGTATTCCATCTTCAGCGAAGTGCCTTCGTTGAGCGACAAGACCATCATCGCCTATCTAGATACCGCGCAGAGTATTTCGCAGATTCGCGATCAAGCCATTCGAGCCGATACGGCCGGCATGATGCAAGGACTGGTAGGGCTGTGGCAGATCTTCTGCCGGCAGGGTTCGGTGCAGGCAGCCGACGTGGACGCCACTATGGCCGGCATCCTGGCCGAGTTCGGTAAGACGCACAACAACCGCGAACTGTTTGACGGTGGCCGCAATGCAACCCGGATTCTGCTGAAGGCGACTCATTTGCCGGAGGATGCTTCTCCGCAGGACCGTATGGTGGACCTGCTGGCAGGCTCCGCGCGGCCTGCCGATTCCGAGTCGCATCGCCAGGTTGTCCAGAACATGATTCAGATTTTCGAATCGCAACGGCTGATTTCGCTCAAGACGATTTTCGATCTGGCGGACAACCTGGAGAACGTGACGAAGGGTGAGCGAGCCAATAGCGCGCTGATGGCCAAGCTGGCGGCGAAGATCGCCGAGATCCAGTTGCCGCGTGCCTCGCTATCCACCGTGGAGAAAAATGCGCTGGCCTTCGGATACTGGACCGAGCGGCATGTGGAAGCACAACGCCGCGTGAATCTGCGTGGATCGATCGATAAGGCGGCCAACGATCCGGAGAAGTTGAAGGACATCCGCGGGCAACTGACACCGTTTCTGCGGGACACGCTGGTGGGGCTGAACTATATCCACTACGCGCCTCCGGGCGCGCAGATTTTGCAGACGAATCCGCTGTTTGTCAGGACGCATGATTTCCTTGGCGTGCAGGGTACGAACCAGACGTGGCGTGCGACGGAGGTGTTCGGAACGGGGTGGCCGTCCAGCGCCGGTGGAAGGCTGGTAGGATCGCTTTCCGGACTGCCCTATGCGCTGGCGGAGTCCGAGCAGAACTTCCTGGTTCCTTCGCGCGAGCAAGCTCTGATTTGGGGCGACCTGGTTCCTCAGATGATTTTGACGGCGAAGGTGCCGCGGTGGTGGAATGTGACACCGGGGCAGTTGCATTGGGTGGCGCTGCATCTGAATCAGGGCGAAGCGTTACTTGCGGAGTCTGCTATCGATCCGAAGGAGCGGGCTGAGGTTCTGGACCTGCTGTATCTCAATGCGCCGCCTGCGCGCGTGAACAAGGTGAGCGATCTGCTGGAACAGGGTAACGTGCGCAGTGCGCTGGAATTGGTGACCCCCTCCGAACTCTACGTGCTTGCCCAGGCGTGGTGGGCGCAGAACAAAGACGACCGCGGTGTCTTCTCCGTTGAAGCTCGCCGGCTGATGGCGGAGACGCCGGATCAGTTCAGCACGCGGGCGGTGTCCAGGGCTTTTGGGACTCCGAAGCCCATGCTGGCAAACTCTTACCAACCGGAGCTGCTGAACCTTCGTACTTTCCCCACGCTGATGGGCTTTTCCAGCCGCATCATGGCGGAGAGTTGGGAGTCGAATATTTTGTACTACGCGGCGCTGGCCGATGAGCTGAACATGCAGCCGTCACAATTGAATGTAGTTGTTCCGCAATGGACGCAGGCGACGGTGGAAAAGATTTTCGCCACGCACCTGGAGGACTGGCCGGCGCTGTTGCGGTCGCTGCGGCTGGTGGGAGATGAGGTGCGGATAAAGGCCAGGAAGCAACTCGCCGCGGCGAGCGATCAGAAAGCTTCATTGCAGGAATAGTGCCGGTCATATTGCCGTTTTTAGGGGGATGCGTGAAATCGTATATCAAGATTGGAATCATCGGCGCGATCATTGCCTGTATGGGCGCAGGGATGTGGCTGTATGCCCAGGACGATCGGCCGGTATTCCGCGTCAAAGTGGAATTGGTGGTGCTGGGCTTCACTGTCACCGATAACAAGGGACGCTACATAAACGGTCTGAAGCACAAAGACTTCCGGATTCTGGAAGACGGCATTGTGCAGAAGGTCTCCACATTCGCGGAAGGCAACAAGCCGCCTGTCCAGATTATGGACGATGGCAGCACGCAGCCCATCGTGATGGCGAACGTGGAGGGCGAAGGGAAAGGACCGGACGTTCGATCCGACGCGTTTGTGGGCACCAACGTTTTCGTATTGTTCGACACCAGCAACTACATGTATCGCGGCTTTGTTTACGCCTCCGACGCTATCGCCGATTTCGTGCGCGGGCTGGATCGGGCGGACTCGATTGCAGTCTATACGTACAGCCGGAACCTCTCGCGCGCTTCGGGGCTGAGCAAGGATCGGGGCGACGCGATTGTGGGATTGCGCAAGGCCGTTGCCGGCGACGATTCGGCGCTGTATAACTCGCTGCTGTTGACGCTGCGCGACGCGGCGAAGGTGCCGGGCCGCAAGGTGGTGATTGTCTTCTCAAACGGACCGGATAACGCGAGTATGGTGGCTCCGGACGATGTGCGCGCGGTGGCTGAGGACGAGGGAATTCCCATCTACGTAATCTCGACCAACGAGGTGAACAAAGATCAGATTTCGAGCGGCGTGTTCCGGCGCATTTCCAGCCGCACGGGCGGCAAGGCTTACTTTGCCAAGACATGGCAGAAGCAGGTGGAAGCGTTCGAAAACATTCGCGAGGATCTTGGCAATTCGTACTCGGTTACTTACTATCCGCAGACGAATCCGAACGAAGGCTTCCGCAAAATCGAAGTGCAGGTCACGTCGGATATAGGGAAGAAGTATCGTGTTCGCGCGCGTCCCGGCTACCGTCCGCGCGGGGGCTTCTAAATTCAAGCTGTCTGATTCTTGACAAGGGCAACTGAGCCAAGGTGGGGCAGACGCCACTAGAACGAGTAGCTCTGGAATAGGTAGATATACAAAGTGTGCGGGTTCGGCGTGGTGTTCCTTAGAAACTCGCCGGGAATCAATTTGGCCACACCGGTGCCGAACATCAGGCCTTTCACTATCTGATAGGTGCCGAATAGATCGAACTCCTGGCCCACGTGCCGTCCGGCGGTGCCCTTGGCGGAACGCACGATGGCCCTCCCCCCGCCATCGTAGAGAGAGTCCGTCTTGCTGGCGAGCCACCAGTTGTCATACATGAAATTGACGGACAGATGCTTCGTCACTGGCAGGGTGGTCAGGGACCGAAGATCGTGAATGTTGCGCCACCCGAACAGATCGGCGTGACCGAACTTGTCGTGGTTTGCCGCGTAGAGTTGATCGAATGTGGTCTCCCTCCCGCTGACTTTCCCGTTGTCTCCGGAGGCGTAAATGTACTCCACCGAAACACTGACTGTGCCGAAGGTTCTTCCCACATCGCCAAACGCTCCGAACCCGCGATGTTCCTTGACACCGTTTTTGCCGGTCTGGAACGCCTCCTCCGTTTTGTACCGGATGCCCCAGGGAAGGGCGCCCATCAGATTCCCGCCGAATGTATTGACGGCAAGCGTGCCGGGGAGCGTGAAGCCTCCGGGGCGGTTTTGATCGCGCCTCAAGATGTATAGATCGACGGTTGCCTTCGGAACGGCGCGGAGAAATGTATTGTAAACTCCCCAGACCCGGTCGCCCAATCGTGGCTTGTTGAAAGCGTCGGGCTTCACGTCCACCAGCGAAACGAATAGAAATTCAAGCCGTGCGAACCCGGAGCGATGATAGACGCGCGCCGCGTCGTAGGTGCGAGATGTGTTTCTCCACTGGGGCACGCCAATCACACGGCCTTCGCCCAGGTTGAAGCTTTGACGCCCTACTACAGCTCCAAACCCCTTCTTCTCCGGAAAGAACTCGGCATAGGCCTCGTGCAGATCGATGGTGTCACGCGCTGATATGGGCGCTGGGCCGCCGTAATCGGGCGCTCTGCTGTCCTGACCCGCGGCTGTGAGTTTCAACCAGTCCGCTGCTTTATACTGCGCGCCGATTCGCGTGCGAAAAAGCGGATTTTCCAGATCGGCCGATCGTCCGAAATTATTGTCCTGGCGCGTCTCAAATCGCGTGCGGAATTCGAAGGTGAGCTTGAAACGGTTATCGGTTTCCCCGGCAAGAAATTTATTCACTTCTGTGCCTGGGTCCTGTGCGAGAGCGACGGACAGGGCCCCAAGTGCGACGACGGGACTGAACTTCATTTCCTCGATGCTATCTCATCTCTTCTTCAGCAATGCGATTTGGCCCCCGTGATACAGAGTGTTCCCCGGAGAGTGGCGATGAGGGCGGCCAATCCTGCGCGGGCGCGACCTCTATGGTTTTACCGCTTACGCGGCACAGCGCGGCGTCGGTCCAGGCCGCGATGTGGAGAATGATTTTCCACATACGATGCGCTCCGCTAATGGGATTGGCTGCGGCGTGCCGCGAGCCGGCATCGTTTAGAAGTTCCATCACGGAAGGCCCAGGCCGTATTTCGCAGTGGATGGTTCCGCGAAGTTAATCCGCTTGGGTATTGCCGCAAAGATACAATGGACGACAAATGAAGTGCATTGCATTTAGCGCACTATTACTTATGGTCCAGATTCCAGCTATCCCGCAGAGCCGTTCCCATGCCCGGTCCATGGTGATCGCGACTTCCGGCATCGTTGCCACCAGTCAGCCCCTGGCGTCGCAGGCCGGTGCGCAGGTGCTGGCCCGCGGCGGCAATGCGGTGGATGCGGCCATCGCGGCGAATGCAGTGCTGGGCGTCACCGAACCGATGATGAACGGAATCGGCGGCGATCTGTTCGCCATCTATTGGGAAGCTAAGACAGGCAAGCTGACGGCGATCAACGCCAGCGGTACGGCGCCGGCGAAGCTGACGCTTGATTTTTTGAAGCAGAAGGGAAACAGCCGTATGCCGGACGCGGGCATCCACAGCGTGACGGTTCCCGGCGCCGTGGATGGCTGGGATAAGATGCATCGCAAGTTCGGCAAGCTACCGTGGAGCGAACTGTTCCAGGCTGCCATTCACTATTCGACGGACGGTTTTCCGGTGACGGAAACCATTCACGGGCACTGGCAGGATTCGCGTATGCAGCAGTCGATCCGCGCGGATGCGAACGCGCGCCGCGTCTATCTGCCGGGCGATGCCGCTCCGCCGGTTGGTGAGGTGTTTAAAAATCCAGAGCTCGCCCGCGCGTTTCAGTTGATTGCCAAAGACGGGCCGCGGACGGTATACGAAGGTGAGATCGCGAGAGCGATTGTGGCCACTTCGCAGCGGCTCGGCGGAACCATGCAACTCTCCGACCTGGCGAAGTTTTCCTCGGAATGGGTGACGCCGATCTCGACCACCTACCGCGATTGGACGGTTTATGAGATGCCGCCGAACGGGCAGGGAATTGCCGCGTTGCAGATGCTGAACGTGCTTGAAAAGTTCCGGGTGGACGACCATGAACTGCTCAGCGCGGAAACCTTTCACACGCGGATTGAAGCGATGAAATTAGCCTACGCGGACCTTGGTTTCGTTGCCGACCAGCGGTTCGGCAAAGTGCCCGTGGAAGGGATGCTCTCCAAGACGTATGCAAAGCAGCGGGCCGCGCTGCTTGATCCGGAACGCGCGCGATGCAACGTGGATGCCGGAGATCCGCCCGCTACCTCCAATACGGTTTATCTGGCGGTGATCGATAAAGAAGGCAACATCGCCTCGTGGATTCAAAGCATCGCCAGCGTCTGGGGATCGGGTGTGGTGGTGGACGGCATGGGCTTCGCGCTACAGAATCGCGGGTCCTACTTTGACTTCGATGCGAACCATCCGAACCGGCTGGAGCCGGGCAAGCGCCCGCGCCACAGCATCATTCCCGCTTTCATGGAGAAGGGAGATTTGCACATGGGATTCGGCATCATGGGCGGTTCGAATCAACCCATGGCCCATGCGCAATTCGTTTCGAACTTCGTGGATTACGGCATGAATATTCAAGCTGCGCTGGAAGCTCCGCGGTTCACCAAAGTCTACACAGGCGGCTGCGATGTGATGGTGGAGGGCCGTGTGCCGGCAGCGGTTCGCGAGGGGCTTACGCAAAAAGGGCACGACCTGACGGTGCTGGGCGACTACGCAACGGGAATGGGCCGTGGACAGGTGGTTCTGCGCGATGCCAAGGCAGGGGTGAACTACGCTGCGTCGTCCCCGCGCGGCGATGGATCGGCGATTCCAGAGCCCGCGCCGTCCATACTGCCTGCAAAGTCAAAAGATAGGCGACAATAGAGGAAGCCAATGAGATATCCAGAACAGTTGATTGTCCCCATGCGGGAAGACCTGACGCGTCATGGCGTCTTGGAAACACGGACGCCCGAAGAAGTAGACCAGATCCTGGGCCCGAACAGTGGCACGGTGATGATGGTGGTGAACTCGGTGTGCGGTTGCGCGGCCGGAAAGGCTCGCCCCGGCATTGCGGCGTCGCTCAAACACTCCATTCTGCCTGACAAGGTGGCGACCGTATTTGCAGGCGGCGATGTGGAAGCAGTGGCGCGCGTTCGAGAACTGTCCGCGGGATTGCCGCCGTCGTCTCCTTCCGTGCTGTTGTTCCGCAACGGCAAGCCCGTGTATATGCTGCACCGCCACCAGATTGAAGGCAGGCAGGCGCCGGAAATCGCGCAGCTCCTTACGAAGGCATTCGACGAACACTGCGCCAAGCAAAACGTCTGATGCGCCCGGAACTCGATGCCGTCGAGGCCAGGGTGCTGGGTGCCTTGGTTGAGAAGGATATCACTACTCCGGAATATTACCCGCTCACTTTGAACGCGCTGGTGAATGCGTGCAATCAGAAATCGAACCGCGAACCGATGGTGGCCTATGACGAGGAGACTGTTGGGGACGCGCTGGCATCTCTAAAAGAGAAGAAGCTTTCCTTCACGCTTACCGGCGTGGGCATGCGTGTGCCGAAGATTGGCCATCGCATGATGGAGACGCTGAACATGGGCCGCCGCGAGGTGGCCATCCTGTGTGAGTTGCTAAATCGCGGGCCGCAAACGGTGGGCGAGTTACGCACCCGCACCGAGCGCATGCACAAGTTCAGCGACCTGGACGAAGTGGAGTCGTGTCTGCGCGGTTTGGCGGAACGCGAGCCACCGTTCGTGGTGCGGCTGGAACGGCAGTCCGGCATGAAGGAACCGCGGTGGGCGCATCTGTTTTCCGGTGAGATTAGTGAGATGCCGGCTGCGGCTGCAAACGAACCGGTGCGCGGGGATAGAGTGAGCACGCTGGAGTACGAACTGCATCAGCTTCGGGATCGCCTTCAAAGTCTGGAGCAACAGTTTCACGACTTCCAGAAGAAATTCGAGTGACCGGAGCGATTCTACTGACGCACGGGGCGGGTTCCGATTGCGATTCGCCGTTGCTGCTCGATTTGGACCGCGCATTCAGCGACGCTGGGCTGAAGGTGGTCCGCTACAACTTGCCTTACCGGCAGAAGCGTCCCACAGGGCCACCGATGCGCGGCGGCGCGGAACTGGATCGCCTGGGACTCGCGAACGCAGTGGACTCGCTCCGCGCGCAGGTGTCCGGCCCGGTGTTTCTCGGTGGCCATTCCTACGGCGGAAGGCAATCTACCATCCTCGCCTCCGAACAACCCACGCTGGCGGATGGACTACTGCTGCTTTCCTATCCATTGCATCCACCGCGAAAGCCGGAGGATCTGCGAACTGCACACTTCCCGGAACTGCGAACGCCATCATTGTTTGTTCATGGAACACGAGACCCGTTCGGCTCCATCGCGGAAATGGAAACTGCGCTGCAACTCATTTCAGGGGAACACCAACTGGTCTCGCTGGAAGGTGCCGGGCATGAGTTGAAAGATGCCACCAGAATTGCGCCAGCGTTCCTCGACTTCTTCGCCCGATTGCGCTGAGCGGCCCTTTGCAGAATAATGGGTGCTACATGTTGAGACGACGAGAATTCCTAGCGGCTGCGTGCGCCGCTCCACTGCTTGCCGCGAAGAACCATATCGGGAGATCCAGATTCAGCTTTATCACCGATGAGGCTGCGGCCACTCCCGCCGATGCCATCGTCTTCGCCCATAAGTATGAACTGCAGTATGTTGAATTGCGCGAAGTACCCGGAGCGAAGATTCATTACTGCAAGCTTCCGGAAGCCGATCTTAAATTGGCTGCGAAGGAATTCAAGGATGCCGGGCTGAAGATATCGTTCTTCAATACGCCCTACCTCAAGATCACCCTGCCCGGCACGGAACCCATACGGCGAAGGACCGAAGCGCCGGACGCCCGCGAAAAGCGAATAGCCCGCGAACAGGCGGAATTCGATCGGCGCATCGACGACTTGAAGCAGGGCATTCGCGCCGCGCAGATTCTGGGCGCAACGCAGATGCGATTATTCACGTTCTTACGCGTTGCGGAACCGGCGAAGGTGGAACAGCGTATCGCCGAAATCCTTGGTGAGATGGCGCGCGTCGCTGAGAAAGAAGGCGTGAAGATTCTGGTGGAAAACGAAGGTTCCTGCAACGTGGCGACCAGCCCGGAACTGGCATCCATGGTGAAGCTGTTGCCGGAAAAGAGTGTCGGGCTCAACTGGGATCCGCACAATGCGTTCGGCGCCCCGTTCAAGGAAGTTGCCTATCCGGATGGCTATCGGGTGCTGCCGATGAAGCGAATCGGTAACCTGCAGACCAAGGGCAAGAGTCTGCTGGAAGCCACCGAAAAGATCGATTGGACCAGTATCTTCCATGCACTGGAGCGAGACGGATACCAGGGGAACATCGGCCTCGAGACTCACTATTTCGATGGGACCAAAATTGAGAAGTCACACCGCTCCATGCAGGAGATGCTCAGGATCTCGGAGACTTCCTAGTGAATCGCGGCTCGCTGATTCCCGCCCTGATCGCAGTGGCCATCGTGAGTTCCATGATCGGAGGCGGCCTCTACTGGACCAGGAACAATCATCTGGAGCTAAAGGGCCAGGTGCTGAAAGTTCGCAGCTATTCTATCGATCAGAATTACACCGTAGCGGTGATCGATTTCCGCGTCACCAATCCGTCTACTTCGCAGTTTGTGGTGAAAGACATTGATGTCAGTCTGGACACCAGAGAAGGCAAGACCCTGGACGGGTCCATCTTTCCAGAAATCGACGCGCGGCGCTTGTTCGATTACTACAAGGTTCTCGGGACGAAGTTTAACGCGACGCTCGTGGTGAAGGACAAAGTGGAAGCCGGCGCCACCTTGGACAAGATGCTGGCGGTGCGGTTTACGGGCACAGACGCCAATATTCAAAATCGAAAGGCCATTCATCTTTCGATCCACGACGTAGACGGCGCGGTGTCTGAGATTGTCGAGCTGCGACCCTGATAAACTTCGAATACCTTCTATGTACCGGAAAATTATTCGCCTCTCGTGCCTTCTCCTTTCCGCCGCCGGCCTGTTTGCACAAGGCTCGTTCTTTCTAAAAAGCGGCGACACCGTGGTCTTTTACGGAGACAGCATTACCGATCAGCGGTTGTACACCACGTTCGCCGAAACGTACGCTGTTACGCGGTTTCCAAATCTGGATCTGAAATTCGTACACTCCGGCTGGGGAGGCGATCGTGTCTCGGGCGGCGGTGGCGGCCCCATCGATGTTCGGCTGACGCGCGATGTCTACCCCTACAGGCCAACGGTGATGACCATCATGCTCGGCATGAATGACGGCCGGTATCGAACTTTCGATCAGGAACTTTTCGATACGTATGCCGCCGGCGTGAAGAGTATCGTGAAGAACGTGAAGAGCACGATTCCCGGCATTCGGATCATGCTGATCGAACCATCCCCTTACGATGACGTCACGCGTCCTCCGCTGTTTACAGACGGTTACAACGCGGTGCTGGTGCGCTACGGAAAGTTTCTGAGAGAACTCGCGCGCTCAGAGAGCCTGAGTACCGCCGATCTGAACTCCTCCGTGGTTGAGGAGCTGGGCAAAGCGAACACCATCGATCCGGAAGGTGCGAAGAAGTTGCTGCCGGATCGAGTCCACCCCGGCGCCGGTGGGCACTTGCTGATGGCCAAGGCACTGTTGAAGTCGTGGAACGCTCCGGCCACTGTCACCGTCGTGGAGATCGATACTGCCTCCGGCATTGCGGCCCGCAGTGAAAATACCAACGTCACCGGGCTTAAAGTCGAAAGCGCTATTTCCTGGGATCAGGCGGATAAGGCGCTCCCCATGCCGCTGGATATGAAGGACGCCGGTGTCGCCTTGGCTGTCCGGTCTTCCGATGTTATCCAGGCACTCAATCAGGAACTGCTGCGAGTCGGTCCGCTTCCGGCCATGCGCTATCGCCTGAAGATCGATGGCGAAGATTTAGGCGTGTTTACGAAGGAGCAACTTTCCGATGGCATCAATCTGGCGGTCTTACCCAGTACGCCGATGCTGAAGCAGGCCGCTGAGGTGCATGCCATCACGCTGCGGCACAACAACATTCACTTCGTTCGCTGGCGGCAGGTGCAGGTGCCGCTGGAACCGGCGCTGGCGCACAAGCAGGCGGCAATGGATGCGCTCGATGCGCTGGACAGCGACCTCATCCAACAGCAGCACGCCGCCGCTCAACCGAAGCCGCACCACTACGAACTTACTCCGGAAGGCGCCCAGTAAAGTAGAATCCAACGGAACGAACAAAGTATTCTAACTCTTCACAGCCGAAGTAAAAGCTGCAAGCAAAAGGCAATCTGCACAAAGTCCACAAAAGAATAGGTGGGGCGGACGCCCGCGTCGGCGCGCGCCCCACCTGGTCGCGCTCGCGCGCCCCACCTGGTCGCGCTCGTGCGCACCATCCATTTGAGATATATTGTGCGAATGATGCATACCGGCTGCACTGTGCTTCTCGGGTTCCTGCTGGCCTCCGCCGCCAACGCTGAGAATCCGCTCCAGAACGATCCTCACGCGGCTGACGTGGGCCGCGGAGTGTTTCGTATTTACTGCTCGCCTTGCCACGGCATTCGCGGTCAGGGCGCGCGCGGTCCCGATCTGACGCAGGCGATTTCAGGTTCTGGGAAAAGCGATGACGATCTCTTCCGGATCGTCTCCGAGGGCAGCCCCGGCACGGAAATGCCCGGCTTCACTGGCCCGCTTGACGAGGAGAATCGCTGGCGGACGGTATCCTACCTCCGTTCCATCGCCGGACAGCGGCCGGCGCCGCTGGCGGGCAATCCTGCCGCGGGCCGCGATCTGTATTGGGGCAAGGCGGGCTGCGCGGCGTGCCATCGCATCAATTCGAAAGGCGGCCGGCAGGGGCCCGATCTCTCCCGGATCGGCAGCGCCCGCAGCGCTTCGTATTTGCGCGAGTCGGTGCTTACTCCAAGCGCGGACATCACGCCCGGATACAACGCCATCGTCGTCGTTCAAAAAGACGGGAAGAAAATTACCGGCGTTGAGCGAGGCTACGACAACTTCACCGCGCAGTTGATGGATAGCAAGGAAGAGTTCCATTCCTTCGATAAAGCCGCAGTGGCTTCCATGAAGCTGGAAAGCCGTTCTCTGATGCCGGATACTTACGGCAAATTGCTGAGCGCATCCGAACTGGACAATCTGCTCGCATATCTCAGTTCGCTCGGCCGCCCGGAGGCAGGCAAATGAAACTTCTCGCGCTATCGGCAATCCCTATTCTTCTAATCGCTGCCGACGTTACTACGCAACGGCTGGCCACATCCCAGGACGATCCGGCAAGCTGGCTGATGTACGGAAAAAACTACGGAGCGTGGCGCTTCAGTTCACTGAAGCAGATGGATACAGGCAACATCGCCCGGCTTACTCCGCAATGGATTTTCCAGGCAGCCGGAGCGGCACCCATTGAAGCGACCCCGCTGGTGTTCGACGGCCTGATGTTCTTCACCGGTTCCGCGAACCATGCGTATGCGCTGGACCTCGCTACCGGAAAAGCGTTGTGGCATTACGGAAGGCCCGTTCCCAAAGGTGTGCAAGGATGCTGCGGCAGCGTGAACCGAGGGTTCGCCGCGCTTGGCGGCAAACTTTTCAAAGTGAACTTTGAAGCCAAACTGGTCGCGCTGGATTCCAAGAACGGCGAACCGCTGTGGGAGACCACGGTGGACGATTTCAACGCGGGCTTCAGCACTACCGCAGCACCGCTGGTTGTAAAGAACCAGGTGATTGTCGGTATTGCCGGCGCCGAGTTCGGAACGCGCGGCTTCATCGATTCCTACGATGCCGACACAGGCAAACGGCTCTGGCGATTTCATACCGTGCCCGCTCCCGGTGAGCCCGGCGGCGACACTTGGACGAACGACGCCTGGAAGCGCGGCGGCGGCTCTACCTGGATCACCGGCTCTTACGATCCGGAACTGAACCTGATCTACTGGGGCACCGGAAACCCAGGGCCAGACATGAATGGCGATGTCCGGCCCGGTGACAACCTCTACACGTGCAGCATGGTGGCATTGGATGCCGACACCGGCCAATTGAAGTGGCACTACCAATTCACGCCGCACGACGTTCACGACTGGGATGCCACCGAAGACCCGGTGCTGGTGGATCTGACCATCGGCGGCAAGAAAGTGAAGGCGCTGATTCAGGCGAATCGCAACGGCTTCGCCTACGCTTTGGACCGGACGAACGGCAAGGTGCTAATCGCCAAGCCGTATACGAAAGTAACGTGGACATCCGGCATGGATAAGACCGGCCGTCCCGTCATCGTGCCGGGGCAGGAGCCCAGCGAGCAGGGAACGGTTTCGTGTCCAGGGTTGGGTGGCGGGCACAACTGGCAACCGACTTCGTACAGTCCTCTCACCGGCCTTTTTTATTTCGGAACGACCGATGGTTGCCAGATCTACTACAAGACCGGGCAGCAGTATGTGAAGGGGCTTTGGTATCAGTTGAGCACTACCGAACCGGTGCCGAAATCCACCGGCGCTGGTTCGGTGATCGCGATAGATCCGTCCACCGGCGAGACGAAGTGGCGCTTTGAAACCGTCGGCACGCCATCCGGCGGCATGTTGACGACGGCGGGCGGACTGCTCTTCACCGGAGACCGGCACGGCTTTTTCATTGCCTTCGATGCCCGCACCGGTAAGCCGCTCTGGAAGTTCCAGGCCGGCGGACCGATTGTAGGAGGACCTGTCAGCTATTCGTTTCAAGGAAAGCAGTATGTGGCGGTGGCGGCT
This sequence comes from Acidobacteriaceae bacterium, assembly GCA_025360145.1. GTDB lineage: Bacteria > Acidobacteriota > Terriglobia > Bryobacterales > Bryobacteraceae > JANXXV01. Next base: position 5,893 of record JANYCV010000451.1, on the reverse strand, counting down.
GGAAGCTCCGTAATTGCGTTTGCAATTCCCGCCAAGTGATGCCCAGACGTTGCGGCAGGGCTTTTTTTACCTTGCCGGCCGCTGCCGCAAAACCTGGGTCGAATCTCGCGGCGTTTAGCGCAAATGATTGAACAGAAACCAGATCACGATCAACCCTCCGGGAATCCCAAGAATCCAGGCGAATAAATATTTCATGGCAAACCTCCCTTCCGCCGGGAGGTGTGCAATTCCGGGCCGGCTTTATTGAATCGCATTTCGTCGTGATCCCCCTTGACGCAACCCAACGAGTACCATTAAGTAGAAATGATCAGTGGGCAAGAAAGGAAGCCACAATCCAATAGCCCGGAGGGTCCGCAAAAGCCGCGCCTGCTGGCACATATTCCCGACGAACTGACCGCAGGGCGTTTGCTGCGACTGGGGGAGGGCATCGGGAAAGTTGTCTACGCTTCCAGGCATTGGGTGGTCAAGCGGGAACGGTCTCCTTCGCAAATCGTAGCGCTCATTCTTTTGTGGAAGCTGCTCAGAAAGTTCGCCCGGATCTTCCCTGGCCACCTGGGAAAAACATTCCTCCAACGGCCATCGAAACTGATTCGTTTCCTGCGGGTCGTCATGCAAACGGTGATGCTGGTGGTGCCGCGAAGCGTATGGTTCACCACCCATATTGCGGAAGTCTGGAGGATCTACCGCTTCCGCGACCTGCGCGGTACGAGGCTTGCTGAAATCCACTTGGCTGGAACCGGTCTCATGCCGGAGATGGTAAGCTTTCCGCCTGCGCGAATCAACGTCGGAGGGTGGCCGGGGTGGCTGCTGGTATCGGAAGCAACCGAGCGCGTTGACGACACGCTCTACCATCGATTGACGCAACTGGCCGACGCGGGTGAATTTGCGGAGATGGAAATCTGGCTTGGGCGCTTTCTCGACCTGCGGCAGAGTGGATGGCGGCGGGGCCTGTTCTCCCTCGACGCACATTTGAAGAACTTCGGAGTCATCGGAGAGCGGATCGTATTGCTGGACCCCGGTGGCCTCACGGATCGCTGGGAAGACGTGGAAGAACACCTCAGCGACAGCGGCGGAGCGACTGCCGCGGAACCTCATCGGAAACTTGGGCTTGGGCCGATGTTGCGCGAACGCCCGGATATTGCGGAACGTTTCAATACCCGCTGGAAGGAAGTGGTCAGCCTTACGCAGGTGCGGGAGCATTGGCCGGATACGTCGGTTTCGTCATAAAAATCGCGGGTTCATCCGCTGCTCACCGTTCCGGCGACTCCGCTTGCCAGTTGAGCACGACGACGAGCGGCAACGCCGCTCTTTTTCTCCGCCGCAGCGGGAGCCGTTTCGGCTGCGATCGCGACGAAATTCGGTGATGGACAGTTAACACGGATAATGAGGGTACCCTGGCCAACACGTTCTTCCTCTCGCGCTCACTTACGCGATAGGTGCGACATCCTGCCAGAAGATCCGCGCCTGTTTATCCGTGGATACACGTACGTACCCGATCGCTTTCATACTATGCTGCCTCCCGCGGTAGGACGTGCCGTTGAATGTCTTTGCCGCTTGTCCGGCTTGCTACTTCGATTTCGTACGCCCCCTGGAGGTTCAGCCAGAATTGAGGAGTGTTTCGGAAGTACCGAGCCAATCGTAGCGCGGTGTCTCCTGTGATGCCGCGGCGCTTGTTGACGATCTCGCTCACCCGCGTGACGGGAACGTGCAGATCCCGCGAGAGAGCGTTGATGCTGAGCCCCAGCGGTGTCATGAACTCTTCCCGCAGGATCTCGCCAGGGTGGATTGGTGGTAACAGACCGGTTTTGTTAGGCATCATTTACCTCAGTGATAGTCGACAATTTCAACATTCTCAGCGTTGGCGTCCTTCCATACGAAAAAGATCCGCCACTGATCGTTTATTCGAATACTGTGCTGCTCTGCACGATTGCCCTTGCGAGCTTCCAGCCTGTTCCCGGGTACGCTCCCAATTTCCTGCAAGCTGGTGGCGGCATCCAGAACGCGGAGCTTTCGGCGAATAATGCTATCGAACCCTTGGAACCTTTTTGACCAGTGACCAGCATTCAGCGCCTCGGTATCTTTGCACTTGAAAGATCGAATCAAGCACCATCCTATCACGAATGCCGTTACATGGAGTCCGTTCTTTTGACTGCGGGTTAAGATCTCGGATGACACGTTCGCCCCAAACCGGCGGTTATACGGGCAAGCTGAAAGTGGCTTCGCCTCTCCGAGGTGAGGAGGGGAGGGGAGAAGTACAATCAGCGCTCGTTCCCATGGTGCGGAAGCGAGCTAGAGTACCGGCACGGCTACGAGATCTGCCGGGAGTGTAACCGGCATCAGCCAGACAGTGACGTACTTGACGAATTGAACGGCTGGAAGGCTAACGATAGCCATACCGCGCTCTAAATCAGGAACATACAGTCAAGCTCACTATCACCCGTTCCAACGGAGTGAGACGGACTTCTACCGCCTGTCCCGCCCCAGAATCCCCCCGGTGGACCGCGAAGGTAACGTGAGAGTCTTCGTACTTGGTTGCCTTAATGAGCTTTCTTCCTTGCAGCAGCCCGCCGGACACCCTAGCTTCTTGCGATTGCATAACGCGGATTCTCAGAGCTTGCATATGAAGAGCTTTTTTGAACTCAAAGTTTGATAATACCGGCTGCGTTATCTAAAAAGCCGGACGACGACCCACGCGGCCGGCTGCTGGGCGCAGCACACCAAGGTTGAACGCTCCGGTAGACGTTCCTGCAACCAAAAGCGCATTTGGCGCCGTTCTGGTAAACGAGCTACCCTGAAAGATCGACCTCGGTCTTGCGTCTCGTAGCGCGAAAACGGAGGAAGGTTGGGGACACCGGCTGTGAAGCCGACAGGGAAGCCTTGACCGCGCCAGCTAATCGTGAAGAAAGATAAGCGGGGCTATGCCGGTTGCAGTTTCCGCTTGGAGGACGCCAGCACTACAGATCTCCGCGCGGGGCGTTTTCGCTGAGGAACGAAACGAAGCTCAAGCCGCTGCTCTAGTGCTGCGGCTATCCGCTGAAGCATGGTCAGTGAATGCCCCTCATAGTCGGCGTCTTCAAGCCGAGCGATGACAGGCTGTTTCGATCCGATCAGGGTCGCAAGCTCGCTTTGAGATAGGCCTGCTTTGGTCCTAGCGTCGTAAATCATCTGAGCAACCTCAAAGTTGATCTTCGCCTGGGCGATACCGGCTTTGATGCTTTCGCTATTTCCGGTCACGCCCTTAAGAATTTTCAGTGCGTCTTTAGTTCGTGCCATGACTATTCCTGTTCCGAATATGAATGCTGGGCCGGATTCTCCTCGAATGCCTTCTTGCGGCGGATGGCCCGTTCGATATCCGCCTTTGGCACTTTGTCTTCCTTCGTGAGCGCATGCCCCAGAATCGACAGGTTCCTCCCATGAAAAAAGTAGAGGATTCTGTAGTTCACGCGGCCTTTCCGAATCCGTAGCTCGTAGATGCCATCCCTGAGGATGTCCGCGAGAGGTCGCCGCAACTCGTGTCCGAACTCGGACAAACGGCTAATAGCAGCGACGCAACTCTCATATGCTCGTTGATCGGTGCGGCGAAGCTCCTTGAGCCAATCGAGCACTGGAACATCTTCCTCGTCCTCCTGGTAAAAGACGACATCAGTCCGAGGCATACGGCCTCTCCCTTGAGGCTATCACAATATTGTTATACGTTCTAGCGGAATGATCCTTCATACGCAAGCCAAAAACCAAGGTTAGCACCGCCTGGTTCGCTGGTGAACGTTCGCACAGGAGATTGGAAAGAGCGTGTTTCGCGTTTTCTTTCTGCTTGTCCTTGTCATAGACCAGCGCTAGATCGGCGCCGTGCCGCGGCGCCAACTTCGCCGCCTCCACCAGCATGGCCTGTGAGTACTTGTTGCGTTGCGCTACGGCTTTGGCACTAAAAACAATGCAAAGCTCACCGTTCGGAACCTGAACCGGGACTTTAAGATACTTTGGGAACGGTTGGGCATCGGGGAGCGGAATCACCTTCATGGCTCGGAACTGCGGCAGCTTCAAACGCTACGATCGAAGGCTGAATCGCCTCGTAGACTTCGTGAAGCTTCATCTGAATCCGAGACTTCCGCAGGCACCACTTCCCGCCGCGCGCATCGTTCGGCACGGCCGGCTTCTCCGATTTCGTTTTGTCGGCCCTTTTTTGATCAGCTATCGCGACAATTCTCCATCTGCTGTTTGCGCTCTTCGCGCAGAAACTGGAAGTCTTCAAAAACTCCAATAAAAAGGCTGATTAGATTGGTGGGCGCGGCAGGACTCGAACCTGCGACCCTCAGCTTAGAAGGCTGATGCTCTATCCACCTGAGCTACGCGCCCATCTCTATCGATTCTAAACTACAATCACTCAGTGGCTGCGATTCGTCTCCTAACCCCTGCCGACCTCCCCGCGCTGCTCCACCTGAGCCGCTCCGCCTCCTGGAACCAAACCGCCAACGATTGGGCCCGCCTGATTGCATTGCAGCCGTCCGGCTGCTTCGGTATCGAACTGGACGGAACTCTCGCCGCCTCGGCAACTGTCGTCTGTTACCCGCCGGATCTCGCATGGCTCGGCATGGTGTTGACGCTCCCCGAATACCGCGGCCGCGGCCTCGCTCGCCGCATCGTCGAACACGCCATCGCGTATTCTGGACGCCGCACCGTCCGCCTGGACGCTAGTGCCATGGGCCAGCCGCTCTACGAATCTCTCGGCTTCGTGGAAGAATGCGCTGTCGAGCGTTGGCTCCGCGATCCCGTGCCCGCCGCTGCTGATATCGGTTCAGAGGCGTTCGTGTATCTCCATTCGCTTGACGCCGAAGCGTTCGGCGCAGACCGCTCCCTGCTCATCAACCGGCTTGCTGAACAGGAAGCTGCGTCGCTTTCAGATTCTTCCTTCGCGCTCGGCCGCCCCGGCCTGAACGCAGCCTACTTCGGACCCTGCCTATGCACAACGCCAGCCGCCGCGCGAAGGCTTCTGCAGTGGTTCCTTGCGCGCCATCCCGATGCCCCGGTTTTCTGGGATCTCTTTCCTCATAACCGGCACGCCGCGGAGCTTGCCGCCGAGTTTGCATTCCGCCCGGTTCGCCGTCTCACACGCATGTCGATCCACGCGCCTGTCCGCGCACTGCCTGACGCGCGAATCTACGCCATTGGCGGCTTTGAGTACGGTTAGCCGCGCCGCGATTGCCGCGCCGCTGCTACACTAAAAACGTCCCGTGAAAATTCTTCTCGCCTGCCTTTTCGCCGCTTGCATCACTGGTTGTACTACCAGCAATCTGCCGGTGAAGGTCATTGTGGGCGCTACGCTCGTCGATCCCCCCATACCGTTCTCCGTCATCGTGATTAAGGACGGAAAGATCACTGATATCGGGCCTCAGCAAACGGTTCCTGTCCCCACTGCCTCTGAGAAAATCAATGGCACCGGAAAGTACGTCATCCCGATTGAGAGCGGTGCGAAATTGCAGGTGGGCGCCGCCGCGAATCTGCTGCTGGTTACCGATCCCAAAAATTCCGCTACCGCTGAGCGCACCATGCGCGGCGGCGAATGGATCACACGCTGATGCAGCCATCACAAGCATTCTCGGTGAAACGCGCGCAGGTGGAATTCCACAATTTCGCTTCCCTTGGCGAACCTGAACGAGCCATTGCCAACTACGCGGAAGAAAATGTACGTCGCGGCGCGGTGATCCGGAATCATCTGCCGTTCATCGGGCCCATGTCGCCGTTTCTTGAAATCGGGTCCAACGTCGGCCACACCAGCTATATGCTTGCCAACGAGTTCGGCGCGGACGGCTTCGCTCTCGATATCTCCGCCGATGCATTGCGTTACGGAGTTGCTCTGCAGGATCGCTGGGGCTTGGCGCGTGCGCCCATCCGTGTC
>JANYCV010000430.1 GCA_025360145.1 Acidobacteriaceae bacterium | reverse complement strand
GCGCCCGCATTGATCTGCGGCAACACGGTTATCCTGAAGCCCGCATCGGTTTCTCCGCTCAGCGCATGGCGCATCGTGGAAGCCTGCCATGAGGCCGGAATTCCTAAGGGCGTGGTCAATTTTGTCGCCGGTTCGGGCGGGGAGATCGGACGCGCGCTCATCAATGCCAAGCCGCTGAAAGCGGTATCGTTTACCGGTTCGTGCGAAGTGGGCAACTGGCTGCACGGCGAAGCTTCCAAGCGCCGCCTTCGCATCCAACTCGAAATGGGCGGCAAGAATCCCACCATCGTCCTGGCGGATGCGGACTTCAACAGCGCGGTGGAAAACACCGTCAACGCTTCGTTCTTCTCAACCGGACAGAAGTGTACTGCAACCAGCCGCGTGATTGTGGAAGACGCGATCTATGACAAGTTCGTGGATGCGGTGGTAGAGCGCACGAAGAAGCTGAAAGTTGGCAACGGAATGGAAGCCGGAATCGACATTGGCCCAGCCATCGACCAAGGCCAGCTCGATACAAATCTCAGGTACATCGAGATTGGCAAGAAGGAAGGCGCGGTATTGAAATGCGGCGGCAACCGCCTGACCGGGGGCGCCTACGACAAGGGGTACTTCTGCGAACCGACGGTGTTTGCGGATGTAACCGAATCCATGACCATCGCACAGGAAGAGATCTTCGGACCGGTGCTGGCCGTGATGCGCGCCAAGGATTTCGAGGATGCCATGCGGATCGCCAACAACATTCCGTTCGGGCTTTCGGCGTCCATCCAGACGACGAACGTTTCGCGGGTGTTCGACTTCGTTTATCGCATGGAAGCCGGGCTACTGACGGTGAACCTTCCCAGTGCGGGCGTAGAATATCAATTGCCTTTTGGGGGAACCAAGGACTCCAGCTTTGGAGCAAAGGAGCAGGGACCGGCGGCGCTGGAATTCTACAGCGACTACAAGACCGTGTACCTGAAATACTAACGCTATGCGCCTTGGACAAATCCGTTGGAATAACAACGTAACCGCAGCCATCTTTGAGAAAGATGGCATGGTGCGGCCGATTCCGGACTACACCGTGTACGACCTGATCCGGCTGGCCGAAATGGAGAACGCGTCGCTCACGAAAGTAGCCATGCGGTTGGCCATTGCACACAAGGAAGCGGCGCTTCCGATCATTCCTCTTCATCCCCGCGAGGTGTGGGCGTGCGGTTGCACCTATCAGACCAGCGCCGACTTTCGCGACGCCGAGCACGGCACCCGCGAGGGGTTCTACGCGCATGTGTATCGCGATCCGCGACCCGAAATTTTCTTTAAAGGGACCGCGCGCTTCTGCGTCGGTCCCCGCAAGGAAATCGGCGTACGCAGCGATTCCAAGTTCACCGCGCCTGAGCCGGAACTGGCGCTGATCCTGGGAGCGAAGGGCGAGATTCTCGGCTACACCATAGCCGACGATGTCTCGGCGTGGGATTTGGAGCGGGAGAATCCGCTCTATCTGCCGCAGTCCAAGATGTATACCGGATGCTGTTCGCTTGGTCCGGTGATTGTTACGCCCGATGAAATCACCGACCCCTACAACCTGCAAATAAGCTGCACGATACAGCGCGGCGGCCAGACGCTGTTCTCCGGAACCACCAGCACCGCTAAGTTGAACCGCAAGTTCGAAGCACTGATCGAGTACCTGCTGCGGGCAAACCCGGTTCCTGCCGGGTCGGTGCTATTGACCGGCACCGGCATCATTGTTACCGAAGAGTCCGCACTTGCCGCCGGTGATACGGTGACGATTTCGGTGCCTGAGATCGGCGAACTTTCGAATCCTGTGGTGATTGTAGAGTAGCGGTTAGACGTCCGTTTTGTGGCTCGGCATTAGCGATCGAGCCACTTGCCGTAGGCGGGAACTTGCAGAAAGTGCCCGCACGGCCCCATCACCGTGCGGGGCGAGTGCGGGCACAGCTCCGCCTACGCGCGCCCTTACTTATTCAAATTGTCAAAGAACCGCGGGATAGAGCTTCTTGCGAAGATACCGCTAGTGCTGATTTTGTTCGATTTCCGGTTAACTGGGTATGTGCTTGACTCGAGCGGGTACGGTCCCGCAGCGTTTGGTGTAGCTGGCGCATTGGGCTTTCG
>JANYCV010000393.1 GCA_025360145.1 Acidobacteriaceae bacterium | reverse complement strand
GGTAGCGGTTGATTTGAAGCGAGTAGCGGCGCGATTGATCGTTAGCGGCTTTCGCGAAGATGAGATCGACCGGGTGAAGCGATCACTGGCAGCGGAAGTGTGCGATGAATTGACGATGGACGATTGGGCGTGCCTGGTTATCGCTGGCTGAGGCCGCCATCCACAGCGATCAGTTGACCTGTGACAAAGTTCGTCGCACTCAAAAAGTAGACCACGGCATCGGCAATCTCATCGGCTGTTCCTGCGCGTTTCGCGGGAGTGGCGCCGATCATCGCATCGATCCGTTCCCCGCCCTCGCCAAATGGAATCACACCGGGAGCCACCGAGTTCACCGTAATCTCAGGAGCAAGCGCCTTTGAAAGTGCCCGCGTCAACATGATCACCCCGGACTTGGAAGCGCAGTAGTGGACGTGTTCGGCCCAAGGCCGTATGCCGCCCAGCGAACTGATGTTTACAATCCGTCCGCCGCCACTCTCGCGCATTAACTTCGCGCCCTGCTGGCAGCAGAAAAATGTGCCCTTCAGATTCACGCTGTGGATGAAGTCCCAGTCTGCTTCGGTGATATCCATCGGATCGAAAGCGGTGAATCGCGCTGCATTGTTCACCAGCCCGTCCAACCGGCCGAAGTGTTCCCGGATCTGCACAAACAGGCGCCGGATCTCGGAGACGTCTTCCAGGTTCGTCTTAAAGATAGGCGCATCGCCACATTCGGCAGCGGTCCGGCGGGCTTCCGTTTCCGAACCGTTGTAATGGATCGCGACGCGCGCACCTTCGCGGGCAAGGCGCAGGGCAATTCCCCGCCCTATCCGCTTGGCGGCACCGGTCACCAGTATCACTTTGCCTGAGAGACTTTCCATCGCGTTAGACCATCGGCTCCCCGTGTACCTCGACGTCCCGCGGATCAAGCAGCGCCTGCTTTGGCTCCGGCAACCGGCCGGTCCAATTTGCCCAACCCCAGAAGATCGCCGTAGTGCCGCTCAATACGCCGGCCACCGCACCAATCGTGCGCGGACTGTAGTGCTGCGACGCTATGCCCGCACCCATCATGGAAATCATCATCACCGACCATGTGAAGGTTTCAATGGTGGAGAACACACGGCCTCGATACTCATCCGAGACATGGCGGAACAGTTGGGAAAAATTCAACACCGAGCTCACCGCGACAGCAGCGCGCGACACCGCGATGAAGAAAAGCGCCGCGCCGAAATGTTGCATCTGGGTGAAGATCACGTAGGCCGCGCCGTGGATGATGTAGCAGACCACCACCGTCCGCTTATACCCTTCAAAGCTCAATCGCTTGCCGATCGTATGCGCGATTGCGCCGCCCGTCAGCAGCCCCACGCCGGCACTCGCCCAGATGATCCCGATGCCCGCCGGACCACGATTGAAGACAAGCTCGCCGAACAGGCTGAACAGAATCTGCGCCGCTCCTCCACCGGTGGCCCATCCCACCGCAACCATCGCGATCGCGAAAAACAGCGGCGTCGCCCGCATGTAGCGCAGCCCTTCCAGATAGTCGTGCCAGGGCTTCACCACATCGTTCTCCGTCAGCGATGTGGAACGCTTTGCCCTGAATCCTCCGGGCGGGACTCGCAATTGCCAAATGCAAAATGCGGAGAATAGAAACGAGACGGCATTCAGCGCGAACGCCCACTGATAGCCGAATTGCGCTACGCTGGTGCCGCCCAGAAACGTCCCGATCGTCAACGTAGCCCAACCGGTGGTCTGCGTCAGCGAGTTGGCCGTGTGCATCTCCTTCTTACTCGCGATAGCGGGCAGAATGGCGGAACGTCCGCTCGTAAAGAATGGAGACGCCACCATCAACAGGGCGCTCAACGGGTACAACAGCCAGGTACGTTGAGGGGACACCGCGAAAATAAAACAGATGGCTACGGTAAACCGGATCAGATCGCTGATGATCATGATGCGCTTGCGATCCATCCTGTCCAGCAGCACGCCGGCAAGCGGCCCAGCCATTACCGCCGGAATGGCGCGGGAAATCATGATACCCGTGATCACCATTCCCGAACGAGTGTGTGACAGCGCCAGGCTGAAGACGGCGATGTTATTGAAGTGGTCTCCAATTTCGCTGACTACTTGCCCCATCCACGTGTAGCGGTAGTTCCGGTTTTCTCGCAGCAGATCGACAAATTCCGCCATTAGCCCCTCTCCGCCACAAATACTCCAACTAATACCAGGCAGCCGCCCGCTACAAGCGATGTGGTGGGATTCTCGCCAAGCAACGGAATCGCCAGCAACGTTGCGAGCAGCGGTTGAAGATAGGAAAATGCAGAAACTCTGGAAGCCGGAATGTACGTCAGCGCGTAATAGTAAATCAGGTAGCAGAGGACAGAAGGGAACGCCGCCATATACAACACGCTAGCCCACGTGGCCCACGACAATTGCTGGAACGGGAAGCCGACAGATTGCCAGAGAGTCAATGGAAGCAGAAACAACCCGCCGCCGACGTACGCAAAGGTATTGATGGTAATGCTGGAAAAGTTTCCCACAACACGCTTGCCCATCACCGTAAACAACGCAAACGTAACCGATGCCAGAAAGATGAAGAAATCGCCGGCAACGGTGGTAACTGCGCCTTTCGAAGGCGAGAACTGTAACGCCACCACCCCGGCCAGCGCCAGTGCCATCCCCAGTAACTTCCCCGCGCTGAGCGATTCCTGTCCGATGGCGGAGGCGATTGCCAGCACCAGAATCGGAGTAATGCCAATCATGATGGCGGCATGCGCCACGCTGGTGCGGCTGATTCCCAACACGAAAAAGAGCTGGTTCAAGGCCACGCCAAACATGCCGAGGAACATCAGCATCGGCACATCCGCTTTTGTCCAGGCCGCTACGCCCTTAGTCTTGCGCTCCCAAAAGTAGATGGGCAAAATCAATATGCCCGCCAGCCCAGTCCGTAACCCCGCAGCCATCAGCGGCGGAATCTGTCTCACCGCAAACTTTGCGACGATGAAGTTCAGCGCCCACAGAAAGGTCATCAGACCGATCAGCGAATAGAGCCGCCAATGAGAGGGACCTGCCTTCGCGCCATCATTCAATTCCGGCTCTCCCCGCTGGTGATGGTTTGCTCGCGAACTGTGATACTGCGGATGAAATCGGCGTCGACATCGTAGCCAAAACCGGGGGAGTCGCGAATCGCGATGGTGCCCTGCGGCGTGGTTTCCACTGCGGGAACAATGATGTCGCGAGCCCAATACCGCTTGCTGGCGGAAACGTCGCCGGGCAGAACGAAATTCGGCAAAGTCGCCAGTGCGATGTTGTGCGCCCGCCCCACGCCGGCTTCCAACATGCCGCCGCACCAGACCGGAATACCGGCCTTCTGCGCCACATCGTGCAGACGTTTCGCCTCCAGGAATCCACCCACGCGGCCAAGCTTGATATTGATAATGCCACACGCCCGCATGGCGATTGCCTGCTCGCCGTGATGCGCCGAACGGATGCACTCATCCAGACAAATCGGCGTCTGCAACTGTGCCTGCAGAGTCGCGTGATCGATGATATCGTCGTGCGCCAGCGGCTGCTCAATCATCATCAGGTAGAACTCATCCAACTGCTTCAGCCGGTCCGTATCGGCCAACGTGTAGGCGGAATTCGCGTCCGCCATCAGCTTGATACCCGGGAACTCCTGCCGCACCTGCCGGATAACGTCCACGTCCCAACCCGGCTTGATCTTCATTTTGATGCGCTGGTATCCGTCCGCGAGTTCCTTTTCAATCTTCTTCAGCAACTGCGCGACGGAGTCCTGCACACCGATGGACACGCCGCACGGAATCTCACGCCGCGCGCCGCCCCCGATGTGCTTCCACAGCGGCACACCCGCTTGCCGCGCTTCCAAATCCCACACTGCGGCTTCCAGTCCGCCGCGGGCCATCTTGTGTCCGCGGATATGGTTCGTCAGCGGCGCCACGTCTTCGGCGCTGGCCAGTTCCCGGCCGATCACGCGCGGAACGATGTAGTCTTGCAATAGCAGCCAAACGGCATCGGTCCACTCTTCGTTGTAGAACGGATTTTCGCCCGCGGTAACTTCGCCCCAGCCTGACAGACCGTCGGCGATCGCTTCCACCAGAACGATATCCCGTTCGGTGGTTCGTCCAAAACTGGTCTCGAAAAAATGAACCAAAGGCATCCGCAGATGCCGGACTACCACTCGATCTACTTTGATTCCCATGGTCCTAATAAGTACGTTCCGGCCTGCTCCGACCTTTCAAAGCCGACTACAGCATGACCTTTTTCAAAATGCAGAAGGAATTGTTCACTGACCGAAAGTTGAATTTCCCGCGCGCGCTTCGGGTCTGACTTCCGCAGCTCTTCAATCTCCACCGGCACCGAAATCCGCCCCAGAATTTCGTGACGGGGAGGGACGCGGCCTTCGAGTACGATTTCCACTCGCGGGCTGCCGATAACCCATTCCGCTACGCAACGGTCCGTGGGCAGTCCGCCATGCAAATGGCTGGACGAAGTGCCGTACTGATTCAAAACATAGCGCCGCACTACTACGCCTAGCCGTTCGATATTCAAGAACGCGTTCTTAATCTCCAGCGGGTCGAATGTCCACTCGATGAGATCGATGCCGCGCGTCAGCGCATCCATCCGTTGCCGGGTTTTCAATAGACGGCCTACTCCGCGATTCCGGTAGTCGGCCGCCACGCCCATCATGTGGCTGTGCAGATAAGTCACGCCGCCGGACTTCAGCCCCGGAATGCAGAGGCAGAAGCCGATCATCCGGCCGCCTTCAAATGCGCCCAGCACCTGACCGCCAATCTTTCCCGCCACCACAAACAGCCGCACCGGAATAAGGTCGACATCTGAAAAGCCCCAGATCTCCTTCTGCAGACGGACGGCGTGCTCCAGTTCGGATTGTTGGGTCAACTCATGAACTTCGATCATGCTTTATTCTTCGCCTCTTGCCAAAGCTCTTCCATTTCCGCAACGGATGAATCGCGGAGCGTTTTACCCTGGCCCGCCAGCTCGCGCTCCACATAACCGAAGCGATGCCGGAATTTGCGGTTCGTCTTTCGCAACGCCTGTTCGGGGTCCACTTTCAGAAATCGCGCCAGGTTCACCAGCACGAAGAACAGATCGCCGATTTCGCCTTCGATCTCTTCCTGCGTCGATGAGACGCGGGCCTCGGCCAGTTCCTTCAATTCTTCGTCCAGCTTATCCAGCACCTGCTCCGGATTCTGCCAATCGAAGCCAACTCCAGCGGCGCGGGAACTGATCTGCTGCGCTTCCACCAGCGCCGGCATCGCAGCCGGAATCGATTCCAACAATAATCGCGGTTGTTGCTTCTTGGCCTTCTTCTCTTCCAGCTTTATTTCGTTCCAGCGCTTCAAGACGTCGTCCGCGGTATCGGCCTTCGAATCGCCGAAGATGTGCGGGTGGCGCCGGATCAACTTTTGATTGATGGCGTCGAGTGAATCCTCAATCCGGAACCGTCCTTCTTCGGAAGCCATCTGCGCGAAAAATACAGGCTGCAGCATCAGATCGCCCAACTCTTCGGCAAGCTCCGGCCAATCCCGCGCATCGATCGCCTCCATCACTTCGTAAGTCTCTTCCAGCAGATAAGGTTTGATGGAATCGAAGGATTGTTCCAAGTCCCACGGACATCCACCGGGCGCACGCAGCCGCGCCATAATAGCCACTAGCCGCTCAAACTTTTCACCTGCGGATTCAGAAGACATTGGAATGGTTTGGAAGGCGTAACAC
>JANYCV010000349.1 GCA_025360145.1 Acidobacteriaceae bacterium | reverse complement strand
GTGCCGTCGAGACGTAGTTTCCAGACGTCGATCTCGCTTGGATCCGTGTCCGCCGCTGAGCATTTCCACCGGCTTGGAAGTCGCAACCAGTATGAACTTTCCGCCCAGGGCGCCCGCGGGAAATCCGTGATCTTGCCAGTGCGCGAGTTGTTGCCCATCACTTCGCGCAAACGCTTCGGCGCGTAGATGGAAATCCGGTGCTTCCAAGAACCGTTTTCTTCTTGACCGGGGCACCGCCGAAGCTCTTCGATACAAACGCGGTTCGCTGATTATCGAGCCAGAAATCGACCTGTCCCCCGTTACGAACCGTTTGGCAATATAATGCAGGAAGCTGGATTGACATCGTATGCCAACCCGGTGGCAAGACTGACGGAGGTCTATGAACGCACGATACTGTTCGGCTGTGCTAGGAGTAGCGCTGCTGGCGGCGCAGGACAAGCCGGACGCGAAGGCAGTGGCTGTCGAACTCTTCGAGAAGGTTCCGGCGGGTTCCGAATACCGTTTGGAGGCCCTGAACCCGGTGGCTGTCTATTCCGAGCCTGCGTTCGCGTTCGTCCATACCCCGACCAAGTTTGCGCCGAACGCCATTCCCTTGGACCGCTCAGCTCCGTTCGTTTTACGCGCGGCCTACAAACGGAAACTGCCCTCCGGCGAGTATCAGTTTCGATTGCGGGCACGCGGGGCCGCCGTCTTCCAGATGGACGGCAAGGATCTGCTGAACACGAAGGTGCAGAAGCCCAACACCTCAGGCGACGATCCCGTTCCCCCTCCCGTGGACCACAGCGATCCGCTTGTACGCCCGTTGCAGTATCCCCACCAGGATTCGGTGGCGACGGTGAAAGTGGATGGAGCCGAACATAGCTTTACACTGGTCGCCATCATCGGCGGCAAGGGGCTCTATCCCAGCCCAGGCGATCTTTCGGTGAGCTTCGCGCGGCCCGGCCAAGTGGATCGCCTGCTGGGCCCCGATGGTGCGCCCACCTTGACTGATCCGGATTGGGAATCGTATGTCGCCGCATCGGACCAGCGCCACCGGCAGGACGATCTGATTCGCAGGCGGCAGGCTAGCGTAGATGTCGTTGCGGCGTGGAATGCGCGGCACGAAAAGATTCGCGCTTCGCTGAAGGCCACGGCGGGCCAAGCAGTACCCGTTGTGCAGCCAGGCACTCCGGCCTACAACGACATCGACCGATTCATCGGACAGAAGCTGGAGAAAACCAAAACGGCTCCCTCGGCTTTGAGTACGGACCTGGAATTTTTGCGCCGCGTTTCGCTTGACTTGACAGGGCTGATTCCCACGCCAGCCGAGATTACCGCCTATCTGGCCGAACCGGCGAAGGCGCGCCGGGCCAAAGCCGTGGACCGCCTGCTGGAGAATCCTTCGTGGGCCGATCACTGGGTGGCCTACTGGCAGGACGTACTCGCGGAGAATCCCGGCATTCTGAAGCCGGATCTTAACAACACCGGACCGTTCCGCTGGTGGCTGCACCAGTCGTTCACCGACAAGGTTCCGTTTGACCGCATGGCGGCCGAACTGATCGATATGGAAGGCAGCCAGACCCTGGGCGGCCCCGCGGGGTTTTCGCAAGCCACGCTGAACGATGCGCCATACGCGGCCAAAGCGGACATCATCGCCCAGGCGTTTCTTGGTCAGAAGATGCAGTGCGCGCGTTGTCACGATGCGCCGTTCCATCCTTTCAAGCAGAAAGACCTGTTCAGCTTATCTGCCATGCTGGCGGGCAAGCCGGTAACGCTGCCCTCCACAAGTACAGTACCGGTTGTGGAAGGCGGCCGGCGGCCGATGGTTACCATCGCGTTGCGAGCCGGAGACAGCATCGCGCCGGAGTGGCCTTTCAAGACATTGGTTCAGCACTCCGAAACGGCGGAACTGCCGGGCAAAGCATCGGTACAGTCACGGCGCGACGTAGCGGCTTACGTGATTTCGCCGGAGAATGAACGCTTCGCGCAAGTGGCGGTCAATCGAATCTGGAAGCGCTACATGGGCCTCGGCCTGGTGGAACCGGCTGACGATTGGACGCGAGGCAAAGCGTCTCACCCCGAGCTGCTGGCCTATCTCGCCCGGGAATTCATGATGAGCGGCTACGACATCAAAGCTCTGGCGCGGATGATCATCGCTTCCCATGCTTATCAGCGGAAGCCGGTGGGCAACGGATCGGATCAGATGAGTGCCGAAGCGCGAATTTTTTCGGGGCCGGTTCGGAGGAACATGACCGCGGAACAGCTTGTGGATTCGCTGCATCTCGCCGCGGGCAAGGCATTCGAGTGCGAAGACATGAACTTGAATCCGGCGGGTGACCGTCCGGCGAAACAGTTTCTGAATCTGGGCAAGCCAAGCCGCGGCTGGCAGATGACCGCTCTTTCGAACGAACGCGACCGTCCGGCGCTGGCCCTGCCGATTGCACAGTCCATCGTGGACGTGATGTCCACATTCGGGTGGCGGCAGTCAAGGCAGAATCCAGCCACCACGCGGGACGACGCTCCTTCCCCGATACAGACGCTGATTCTGGCGAACGGCGTTTTGGGAACACGGATGGTGAGGCTCTCCGACGACAGCGCGTACACGGAGCTGGCGATGCGATCGATTCCCGCCGAAGAACTGGTGAAGGAGACGTTTCTGAAGGTGATGTCGCGGCCGCCATCGGCAGAGGAATCCAGCACCTTCGTGAGCCTGTTGAAGCCGTACTATCAGACGCGCAAGGTGAAGGGCGCCGAGACGCTAATCACGAAGCGCCAGAGCGACAACCGCGTCTCCTGGTCTAATCACCTCAGCGCCGAAGCTACGCTGATCCGCATGGAGGAAGAACGAAAATTGCGAATGGGCGACCAGCCGACGAAACGCCTGACCACTGAGTTCCGGGAGCGATACGAAGACGCTCTGTGGGCGATGATCAACTCGCCGGAATTTGTGATGGTGCCATAAGATGTTCCATAAGATGTGCCGTAAGGGGAACCGATGAACGTGACCAGAAGAGATCTGCTGAAAACAAGCGCTGCGGCGCTAGGCGCTACACTTGGTTCGGCACTAAGCGCCGCGCCCGCGGTGGTGCATCTTCCAAAGGGAAAGGCCGACGCGTGCATCTTCCTTTGGCTGGGCGGCGGGGCCGCGCACATCGACACCTTCGATGCAAAAATGCGGGGCGACGGGAAGTTGAAGGCCGGCTCCTATTACGACTCCATCGGCACGGCGATTCCGGGTGCGCGAGTTTGCGAACACCTGAAACACAGCGCGCCGCTGATGGACCGTTGCGTCCTGGTGCGGTCCGTTACCCACACCATTAAAGGCGAGCACGCGGCTGCCGCTAATCTACTGCACACCGGACGCACGCCCAGCGGCACGCTGCAATATCCATCGATTGGTTCCATCATTTCGCATGAACTGGGGACGAAATCGGACGATGTTCCGGCCTACGTGGTGATGGGCTATCCCAACATCACTCGCGATCCGGGATTTCTTGGCGCGAAGCACGGCTACATTTATCTAACGCAGATTGAGACAGGGCCGAATGGTTTAGTGCGGCCTCCCGATGTGGACAATGCGCGGGAGGATCGTAGAGAGACGCTGCTTTCCAAAATGCGAGAAGGATTCGTGAAGCGGAATCCGGCGGACGAAGCCGTTCAATCCCAGGCCGAGGTGAGCCGCCAGGGATTCAAGCTGGCGAGTCCGAAATTCCTGAATGTTTTCGACTTGCAGCGCGAGTCTTCCACCTTGCGGGAATCCTACGGGGGCGAGTTCGGGCAGCGTTGCCTTCTAGCGCGGCGGCTGGTGCAATCCGGCGTGCGATTTGTCGAAGTCTCGTTCAACCTGAATTTCCTGAACGGCAGCGGCTGGGATACGCACAACGACGGCCAGGTGAAACAGCACCTGTTGATTCAGGATCTGGATAAAGCATTCGCGACGCTGCTGCAAGATCTGGAGAAGAATAAACTGCTGGATACGACGCTGGTGGTGATCGCCACCGAATTCGGACGGCCGGCGGAATTCGACAGCGGCGGCGGACGCGGACATCAGTCCGAGGCATTCAGCATGGTGTTGGCGGGTGGCGGGTTGCGTATGGGGCAGGCGGTTGGCGTCACCGATGAGATCGGCGCGAAGATTCTGGAGAGACCCGTCAGCGTGCCGGACTTCCACGCGACTATCCATTGCGCACTCGGCATCGATCCCGGCAATATCATGCACGCGGGCGATCGTCCGGTGCCCGTTACCGACCACGGCAAGCCTCTGCTGGAGCTGTTCTCATAGTGCGTTGGAGATTTCTGCTCTGCGCGCTGATTTGCTTGTCCAGCGCCCACGCGAAGCTTGTCCGCATTGATGTAGAACAGCGCTCGGACGTACTGGCGGGACGAGCGTTCGGCAAGTCCGGACCTTACGAGTGCATTCGCGCCCGGGCCTACTTCGCCGTCGATCCCAAGCATCCGCTGAACCGCGGCATCGTCGATATCGCGAAGGCCGCGGTGAATCATGCCGGGCAAGTGGAGTTCTCCGCCGACTTGTTCATGCTGAAGCCGCGCGACTCTGCGAAGGGAAACGGCACGGTGCTTCTGGAGCCTCCGAATCGCGGCGGCAAGGCGTTGCTCGCTACGTTCAATCGCGGTAAGTCTGCCGTAGATCCGGCGGACCCTGCGTCTTTTGGCGATGGGCTGCTACTCAATGAAGGGTACACGCTGGTGTGGCTCGGCTGGCAGCACGATGTTCCTACCGGCAAAGCCTTGATGCGTCTGTTCGCTCCGGTTGCCGTTGATGTGGAAGGTCTGGTGAGAAGTGAATTCACGGCGGACCGGGCGGTGATGCAATTCTCACTCGGCGACGCCGGTCACCTGCCGTATCCAGTTGCAGATCCGGGTGGAGTGGCCATTACGGAGCGGGATAGCATCTACGGCACCCGGAGGGTGATCCCGGCCGGCGAGTGGAGCTTGGAGAATGCCACGGCCGTCCGCCTGAACCGGCCTACCGTTGCCGGTCACATTTATGAGGTGGTTTATGCGGCAAAGAATCCGGTGATTGCCGGGCTTGGCCTCGCCGGAATTCGTGATGTGGTATCGTTTCTGAAATTCGGCGATGCGAGTGGTTCGATCCGGCGCGCCATCGGGCTGGGCACATCGCAAAGTGCCATGGCGCTGCGGGCCCTGCTCTTGCAAGGATTCAACGAAGATGAGAGTGGGCGGAAAGTGTTCGACGGCATCTTCTCTAATGTTGCCGGAGCGCGCCGCTCTACCTTCCAGCGCTTCACGCAGCCGTCCCGAACGGCCGGGCCGATGCGGAATGCTTCTTATTCGACTACCGATCAGTTTCCATTCTCCGATGCGAATAGCTCGACGGCGGTCCCCAAGATCTTTTACACAAATTCGGCCTATGAATACTGGGGATCGGGCGGGTCGCTGATCCACACAACGGTTGACGGCACAGCGGACGTTCCGCTGCCGGCCAACGCGAGGTTGTATGTGTTCGCCAGCGGGCAGCATGGACCGGCAGCATTTCCACCGCGGAAAACCAGCGGACAGAACCTGCCGAATTTCAATGACTACCGCTGGGTGATGCGCGCGTTGTTGACGAAGCTCAATTCGTGGATTGCGGAGGGCACAGAGCCGCCGCCGTCGGTCTATCCGCTGATCCGCGACCGTACACTGGTTCCGGTTGCGGCCTATGCGTTCCCGGCGATTCCACAGGTTCAGAAACCCGATCACGCCCACCATCCCGTCAGACTCGACTTTGGATCTCGCTACAAGACGGAGGGTGTCGCGGCCAAAGAGCCGCCGGTGGTGACCGGTCCGGCCTACGAAACTCTGGTTCCGCAATGCGATAAGGACGGAAATGATTTTGCGGGGATTCGTACACCGGAGATCGCCGTGCCGCTGGGTAGTTTTGTGGGATGGAATCTACGGAGCCCATCGGTGGGCGCTCCGGCGGAATTGCTGGGCAACACCGGATCGTTCATTCCTTTCGCGCTGACCAAAGAAAACAGGGAGAAGAACGGGGATCCGCGGCCGTCGATCCAGGAACGATACGCCAATATCGACGCCTACATTCCGGCTGTCCGCGAGGCGGCTTTGGAACTGGTGCGAAGAGGCTTCTTGTTACCGGCGGACTCGGATTCCGTAGTGCGGGCCGCCAGGAAATACTGGCAGTGGGCGCATACATCCATCGATTAGAAACGGGGTAAACTTGATTCCTATGAAGAAGATTATCTGCATTCTGTTTTCCAGTTTGGTTCTGTTCGCCGCCAATGGCGGCCAGGCGGACAAAGAAGTTCTCGAAGCTATGGACGGGTACAAGGAGGCGATGATCCACAAGGATGCCGCCGCTTTGGAAAAGCTGCTCAGCAGCGATTTGACGTACGTTCATTCCGGAGGACAACTGGAAACCAAGAGTGACGTGATCAAGGGGATCACGAGTGGAAAGACGATTGTGGAGCGCATCGACTTCACCGGCACAACGGTTCGCTTCTACGGCAACACGGCGCTGGTGAAGTGCAATGTGGATCTGTGGCACAGCAAGACGAACATCGTTCACATGAACGTGCTGCACATCTGGACGAAGGGCGGAAATGGCTGGCAGATGGTGGCCCGCCAGGCAACGCGGTTGGCTCCTTAAGGCGGAAGGGAATAGCCGGATAGATAGCCCGCTTACGGCGCACCCGTGAGGTTGCCGGTGACAATGTTTGCCACGGCGGGCTGGTGGCAGCCGGACAGGCTCGCAATCAAGGCGACGAACGACGATGTGCCGATCGGCAGTGCGTCCCTAATTGTGCTTCCATGAGATCCGGGAGACGAGAGCAGCCCGGCGTCCTGAGAATCGTTGATCGCTGGGAGAAGCTTGTAGGCGTCCTCAAGCGCTTTCAACTTCAGTTTCTGCGCATCCGCCAGGGGTGCAAGGTTCCGCGTTTGAACGGCTGCGGCCTCGTCATTCACATTCCGGCAAATTGTTTCGATCTCGGCGTAGCGGATGCCGAGTGAGGAGGGGTCCAGTGGGATCTTCGCGTTTTCGTCCGTAATCTCCGATTGCACTTGGAACATCCTCTGTTGGCGTTGCGATACGAAGCGAGTGAAATCGGAAAGCTTCTGGATCAATTGCGTGAACTGAGCATAAGCCCGCACCTGCCGAAACGGAGGAGCGGAGACAGGGAATGGATCCAAGCACCGCCAGGCATAGTAAGAGACCTGTTCTAATTGATTTGGACCAGCCTTTATGGCGCTGCTGTGAAGTCGCCAGTGCGTATCACCAAGTTTGGTATCGCGGGCTGCTGGCAACCGGAAAGGTTTCCTGATGCAGAGCCAAGGAGAAAACTACTAAAGCCGAGCTTCCCGGAAATTAAGCCGGGCACACCGGCATACGGCGCGGGAGGCGAAAGCAGTCCGGCGTTCTGCGCTTCATTGATCACCGGAAGCAGCTTGTATGCGTCATCAAGCGCTTTCAACTTCACCTTTTGTGTATCCGTTAGGAGCGTGAGGTTTCGCGTCTGAACGGAGGCGCCCTCGTCGCGCACATTTCGGCAAATTGTTTCGATTTCCGCATAGCGAATGCCGAGCGCTGCCGGATCCAGCGGGCTCTTCGCTGTCTCGTCCCTAATCTCCGACTGCACTTGGAACATTCTCTGTTGCCGTTGCGAGACAAGTTGGCTGTAACCTGTGAGATTCTGGATTAATCGGGTGACCTGGTCATCCGTAAGCGCGAGATAAGTCCATATCTGCGGATACGGCGCTAGGCGACTGGCCGGAATCATATTGCCAGGAAAAGGTTGTTGGGCGCTCGCAGAAATACATCCAAAAATGAATAGACACAGGAACAAACAAGTTCTCGTCATTTGCTGAGTATACTCCCGCCTGCTCCCGCGTATGAATTGTATGCGGGATGCCGCGATCCGGCACTATCCAGAAGAGATTTCGCCACCGTTCTACATGCTGGAATGCAGTCTCATACGCAGCCTTTCATTCATCGCGCGTAAAGCCGTAACCAATCCGCTAATAACGTTCTAGCACAAGCCAACCACGTAAGCCGCAGCGGTTTTCGGGATCAATCCAGGGGGCGGTGAAGCAGCAGGCCAACGTGGAGCTTGAGCAACAGATGAACATGAAGTCGTGCGTGGACTGCCACAAACAACGCACGACTGCGGTGACTTGCACAATCTCCCGTGAGCTGGGCCAGTAGGCTTGAAACGGACT
>JANYCV010000346.1 GCA_025360145.1 Acidobacteriaceae bacterium | reverse complement strand
CCCCACTTCATCCTGCCTCCGAATCTGTTCGACAACTTCACCATCGCCGCGCCGGAAACCCGCCTCATCGAAACCAAACTCGCCCGCGCCGAAGCCGAACTCGCCCTCCTCCGCCTCACCCCCATTACACCCCCACGCTGGACCGGCCTCCCGCTGCGCGCCGCCAAACTCCTCCGCAACTTCCTCTCCGCCGAACTCCGCCAGGAACTCACCATCCTCCGCCAGGACATCACCCACCTGACCACCGAAATCGAAGCCCTCCGCCGCCAACTCCCAGCAAGCAATCAAGGCTCCGCCGGCATAGGGCCAAAGGCCCTATGAACCCATCCCGTTTTCATTCCCTTATAAAAACGTAGGGCGGATCAGCCCTCGCGCATCCGCCGTCCCAACCCGCAACCGTCCAAAAACACCCCACGAATGCGGAACCGTTCGCGTCGGCGTTCCGGGACCAAACCCGTCACGAACCGATCACAATTTCGTCACCAATCAACCGATCCCCTCCCATCGACGCCACGCCACGCGTGTGCAAAGCTTCCGCTCACGAAATCGTTCCCCCGCCCGACCCCGCTATGCGTTCCGCCCGGGCTGGCAAAGGAGCATAGTTGAACCCGTGGCCGGAGAAGCAAAATGCGCGCCTGTCCCCCCGCCCGCGAGTACCGCTTGCCCGGTAGCCCGCGACCTGAACGTCGGTAGGGTCTCGCCGCCGCGCCGCCGGTCGTTGGCGACGGGAGGGCTGTAAAATGGCCCTCCCTGCTGGATCTTTTAGCGTCCTCGACGTCGCCAGCGCCGGCACATCGGGTTTGACCGGCAACGTGACGGTGGGCACGGCAGCCGCCGCCGCGACCCTACTTGTCTACGGAACGTCCGCATTGCGCGGCGCTCTCACAGTCGGAACGGCCGCAGCGGCGGCAAGTCTTATGGTAAACGGACCCGTGACGTTGAGCGGAACAGCGTCTGCCCTGGGGATCGACGGTAGTTTGGACGTCACTGGCGTACTGGTCGCACATAACGGCGGAACAATCTACGGTACTCTGATTCTCCAAACCGCAGGCTATGGTATATTAAACGGAACTTCGTTGATGGCCGCGTCGCTGGTGGTTGCTTCGACCAATACGCTTACAGCCGCGACGGCGACTTTCGGTGCGCCAGCCGTATTCAATTCAGCAACTGCCACGATTATGCAATCTGGCCTCAGTGCCGCGGGGTCCATCACTCTTTCCGGAACGGCCGGATTGATTTCGCCTTTCGCCACGTTCAATGGTGCATCAACTAACCTCGTGGTCCCTATCGCTGCACCACCCGCAGCGGGCGGATATGTGGGCGTTCGACAATATGGAACAACTACTTCGTCCGGAAAAGCAGAATATGGAGGTGCATTTGGTCTGGTAGTGAACAAGGCTGCGAACAAGGTTGGGCTCTACGCCGGCGCGCTTGTGGTGACCGGAGGCAATGCGGCGTGGTCCGTCAATTCGGTGCTACA
Organism: Acidobacteriaceae bacterium; assembly: GCA_025360145.1. Taxonomy (GTDB): domain Bacteria; phylum Acidobacteriota; class Terriglobia; order Bryobacterales; family Bryobacteraceae; genus JANXXV01. The sequence goes on along the minus strand of JANYCV010000346.1, from coordinate 827 downwards.
GTTGGATCCATCTCTGGCAAATCCCCTTCCTGGAAGCTTTGTTGGCCAGGGCTATGAACTTGATGTACAGAACAACTCCACGTATGACTTCGGAGACTTCTCCTATTCTACAACGCGTGAGGCTAGTGGTACGGTCGATGTCACTTCGGCACTATGGGGTTTGAATATCGCTGCGCTTGGACGTCGGGCGAGTGCAGCGCTTGTGATCAGTGGAGCAAATACCGTTACAGCGGGTGGTACTACGACGTATAATCCAGCGTGGAACTACGGGATAGTACATTCTCCACAAAGTGTACGACTTTATTCCCAATTGGACTACACCAATTCGGCGGTTGCTTATGCGATTGCGGGACAGCACGCTTATGGACTGCAATTTATCAGCAGCACGACTGCACCGCATATTTTTGGAATTGACACTGCGGGGTCTCTATTTTCTCGATCAGCAATACGTATCGGCGTTTCGGACGGTACCAATGGTCAAGCAGTCACGGCTGGCCTATCCACTGGAACGTCCGACATACAGCTTCTGGCTCTTGGCACGGGAAATCATGTGCTACTCGGGTCGACCAGCGCTGCCGATGTACAAGTCCAGAACAATCTTCTTCCAACGGTTGACAATATGTATTCCCTGGGAGACAGTAGTCATCTCTTTAAGGAAGTGTTTGCAGTCAGGGGTTCAATAACAATCACATCATCGCCTGATATGAAGACGGATATTGCGCCACTCCCTCCAATGTTGTCTATTGTGCAGCAAATTTCACCGGTATCATTTCGATGGAGATCGGGAAAAATTGAGTATAGAGAGGAGGATACCGAGGAGTTCGTCG
>JANYCV010000302.1 GCA_025360145.1 Acidobacteriaceae bacterium | reverse complement strand
TTTCCAGATCGGCGGCCTTGATCTGCCGGGACGGCACGCCGAAGGAGTCGTTGATGGAGTTATAGGCGCCACGGAAATTCAGAACCGTCGTAGAGTTCAGTGTATAAACAGCGTCTCCGGAGAAACTCAACGCGTGACGTTGCGATCCGTCGAGCGGGAATGCCGCTGAACCGCTGGTCCAATCGTCTGCGAGCGTAAATGTTCTGAACTGGTTGTATCGTCCGAAAATCTTCCAATTGTCGGACACGTTGTAGTCAACCCGGTCCGACGTGTTCCAATACTTGAACCGGTTGGCATAGCCGGTGTTGAAGTTATTAGTGAGCGTTGGTCCATCACCAGGGCGATTGGGCTGCCAGAGGTCGCTTATGATTTTCTTCGCCGTGGGATCGATGCGCGAGGATGGAATAATGTTGCCGGCGAAGGGTTGACGGGTAACCACATTGCCGTTGACCTGCGTTGTATAGGGATCGTAGATCGTGCGGAGCCCCCCTTGGGTGTTCAGCGCCTGAGAAAAGTCGCCGGAGCGTTGGGCAGTGGTTGGCAAGGTGTTGAGGATCGATTGAGGGCTGATGGTGCGCCACGCCTCATACGAAAAGAACGTGAAAATTTTGTTTCGCTTAATCGGACCACCCACCGTTGTGCCCCACACGTTCTGCCGGGTGAGATTGGCTTTCTGATTCACACGATCGGCCATGGCATTGAGTACCGGATTGCGGCCCAGATAATAGGCGGTGCCGTGGTAGGCGTTTGTTCCCGATTTCATTTCAAGGCTGAGAACACCGCCGGCGCTGTGCCCGAACTCGGCGTCCACTGCGTTCTGTTGCAGGTTCACCTGCTGCACCGCGTCCATTGGCGGCGTGTAGCTGGACTTCTGCGCGGTCATGGACGGCGCCCCATCAAGGATAATATCGTTCTTCGTGCTGGTGCTGCCTCCGACGTCAAGCTGCGATGCGGCCCAGTGATGGAAGGGATTCTGTTCGGTTGACGAACGGACAACCACCGCCGGATTCAACGACGCGAGCAGGAAGGGGTTGCGGTGAATAATGGGCAGATTGTTCGTCATCTTGGTGTCGAGGGTGAGGCCCATTGTAGATGTGTTGAACTGAACGGCAACGGGCGCCGCTTCCACTGTAACCATGTCGCGGGTATTTCCCAATTCAAGCCGCGCGTCCACCGTAACGTCGCCGCGCGCCTGGACGAGAACATTTTTCTGAACGAAGGTGCGGAATCCGGCCATTTCCACCTGGATCGTGTAGGTGGAAGAAATCACGAAATCAAACAGGTAGACTCCGGTGGTCCCGGTAACCTGAGCCACCCGGATGCCGGTCCCATCGTTGATGAGAGTAACGTTGGCGCCGGCAACTACCGCGCCCGAGGAATCGGCTATGGTGCCTTGCACTTTCGCCCGGCTATCCTGGGCGGAAAGCGGAATCATAACAAGCAGACAAGCTACAACAACCCGCGTTAACATAGACATGCTCACCCCTTTTCCAGCTTGTGAAGTGCTACAAGTGTGTGAGCAACGATATCACAGTGAAAGTGCAAGTCAAGCCTCGTCCCGCTGGTGTCATTGTTTTGCAAAACTAAACGATCGGTTACTGGAAGCCGGGAGCAGCGGCGGTGACAATAACCGAACAGATGTCACACTAACGGCTCGGACGCGTCTACCTGGGTGTATGAGATACCGAGTGACGTTTGCGAAGCGATTTGAAGCCGACGGCGAAGCCTCCAGTATTGACCCCACCAAGTTTCTAGACCTTGCCGAGGGTGTGGTGCAGGATAAAGTGATCGTCGAAGCCCTGGAACCAGATTCCATGCACGGCCAGGAGGAGATGGATGAGGACGATGCTTTCCTTGGGCGCGCGGCGGCTGAGGTTTGGGAGTACGAAGTCACGGACGGGCGCGAAGACGAGTTTGTGGCTGCACTTGTGGGGTCCGGCACGGTGATGGAGTACGACCGAATGGACGAGATGGATATTCCGGCGGCTTGAAGGAGAACACGAAATGGACAACAATCGGGGTCCGAATGATGGCGGCATTAAGATTGGCGACGGCGGGTCCCGGGGCATCCGTATGGCAGGTCCCGGCAGTGTGAGGCGGAAGTGTAGGTGTCAACCGGCCAGGGCGACGATATCGAGGCGACCGGGCAGCCAGCACTCTTTCCCCCAGGCTAGCAATTGAAACGCACGCCGTGCGAATTGCCCACACCTGTGGTGACGTGAACCAGCCGGTTATTTCATCCCTTCAGGCCATCCACGTAGCGGTGGTCCCGCACTGGCGCGAACGGCGTGCCGAAGTAGGAAACCGAGAGTTGTCCGCCGTGCGTATGCCCGCTCAGCATCAAATCCCAGCCTTAATTCTGCAAAAGGTCTTTTGGGTAATTGGCGTTGGAGGCCGTTTCTAATTGTCTCCAAACACGCGGCCGCGGATCGCAAAGCCCGGCCAGATCGACGGCCTTTGGCCTGCACTTCTCGCTTCTAATTGTGAAGCGACTTTATCACGCTCGACTCGATCTGCGCCGCGATGATGGCAGTGGATCGGAATCTCCCATAACGGCTCCTCCGTTCACCCCCCATCGCGATTCCATAATGAGGCGAATGCAAACGCTACGCCGGCGATCCGGCTGACTGTTGCTCAAGCCAGGCGGGCGTCAATGCCGCGCTCAATCAAACGGTTTGGAACGGGCGGCGACGCGTGAAGATCGGAGAGATGCAGCAGGCGCACCCGTTCGGCATGTCGATCGGCGAAGAGCTTGCACTCCGCCTGATGAAACTGCGCCGGTTCCAGTTCCACGAAGCGGGCAAACGCGGGAACGGCCGCTGACGCACCAAGTGGGAATATGAGAAAAGCCCCGCGATTCATGGCTTTCCCGATTTTCCCATTCTGGAGACGCTAAGCTGGAATCATGCAGACATTCCGGCGGGGGCCTTGGAGTTACTAAAACGCCTGTGGCGCGCGTGCGCCGCTACGGTCTTTTATTGGATGGAAACCGAGGTACACGCCTACGCGTTTTCCATCGCGGTTAATGTGCTGCTGTCGTTCTTTCCATTTCTGATTGTGATGGTCTCTCTGTGCCATTACGTCTTGCACTGGAGGGGTGCGGAGGCGGCAATCTATCTGGCCTTGCAGGATTATTTTCCCGAGCCGCTGGGAGGATTTATTCAGCGGAATCTCCGCAGCAGCGTGGAGCACCATGGGCCGCTGAAGTTCGTCTCCATCTTTCTACTATTCTTCACCGCAAACGGTATTTTCATACCGCTGGAAGTGGCGTTGAACCGGGCATGGGGAGTCACCAGGAACCGCACCTTCCTGAAGAATCAGGTAGTAAGCTTGGGCTTGATTTTCGCTTGCGGCGCGCTGGTTTTGATGTCCACCGTATTGACGGCGGTAAACCGGGATGCACTGACGCAGATAACGGGCGCGACCGGCAAGATCAGCCTGTTCGCCAGTCTCGCGTTCTTCAAAGCGGCGGCGCTGCCCATGTCGATCCTGATGTTGTTTCTGGTGTACTGGATTCTGCCGAACCGCGATCTTCCGCCACGACGCGTGATCGCGCCGGCCATCCTGGTGGGCATCACGCTGGAACTTTTGAAGTATGTGAACGCACTGACGTGGCCTTGGCTGCGAGTCAAACTGGAGCGGGAATATGGGCCGTTCGCCTATTCGGTGACTATCATTCTTTGGAGCTTTCTGGCAGCCATGGTCATTCTGGCTGGAGCCGAGTGGTCGGCGCGGAGCCAAACGCTCCGGGAATCGCGGAAAACCTGATAGACTTTCAATAGAAACGCCCGATTTACTATCCTGAGAGGAAGTCCAAATGGCAGAAAAGCGAGACCTCACCCGTCGTGAAGTCGTGCAGATGGCCGGCGCAGTAACGGCCGCCGCGGCAGCCTCGACGCTGCAAGGTGCACCAGGAATTCAGACAGTGAAAGCTGCCAACAATCAGGTGCAGTACGGCATGATTGGCACCGGTAGCCGCGGGACGTACCTGCTTCGCCATCTGAAGGGTCTGGACAACGGGAACTGCGTCGCGCTGTGCGATGTTTGGGAACCGAGCCTCAATGAAGCGGCGAATACGATCGGTTCGAATCCCAAGAAATACAAGGACTATCGCGAGCTGCTGTCGGATAAGAATGTCGACGCGGTGATCATCGCCACGCCTCTCTACAAGCATTTTTCCGTGACAAAGGATGCGCTTCTGGCAGGCAAGCACGTGTTCTGCGAGAAGAGTTTGGTGTTCAAACCGGAAGAGATAGTGGAGTTGCGAGCGCTATCGACTTCGCGTCCGAAACAGGTTTTGCAAGTCGGATTGCAACGCCGCTACAGCAAGTTCTACCAGGCCGTGAAGCAGATGGTGGACAAGGGCGAGCTCGGCACGGTGACGCACATCCGCGGTCAATGGCATCGCAACACCATCGCCAAGGATCCGTGGAACAAGCCCATTCCGCCGGGCCGCACAGACAAAGAACAGAACTGGCGGAAGTACCGTGAATTTTCCGGCGGCCTTACTGCGGAATTGGGCTCCCATCAAATGGACGTAGCCGACTGGATGTTCGGTTCGCCGTTTGAGTACGTCATCGGCGTGGGCGGGCAGGATTTCCTGCACGACGGCCGCGATATCTTCGACAACATCCAATTGATCTTCAAGTATCCAAAAGGGCAGAAGTTTTTATATAGCTCCATCACAACAAACGGCTCGCTCGATTTGCTCCGGTCGGAGCGGCGCGAGTTTGGCGAGGTGATTATGGGCACCGAAGGCGCTATTCATATCACTTTGGGCGGCGACGATTTCCCGGCCACTGCGCTGTGGTTTCCGGAACCACCGAAGCCGCAGGTCACCGGAGCGAAAAAGGAAAACGTGAAGGCGGGTGCCACTATTGCAACCGGCGCGGCAGCCAAGGGGCTTCCGATCTTCCTGGATAAGGACCAGAAGAGCGACGCCGATTCGTTTGTTCAGCGCGAGGCCAAATTCGCGCGCCGCTGGCTCGCAAACAAAGGCATCATGATGCCGGAAGAAGACCGCAATCCGGTGGATCTGGAGCTGGAATCTTTCTTCAACGATACGCGCACCGGCGGCCGTCCGAAGGCCGATCTGGAAGTGGGCCTGGCTGATTCGGCAGGCGTGATGCTGGCCAACCGCGCGATGTATGAGGAGCGCCGGGTCTACTTCAACGAAATTGATAAAGTGAATGCTCCGCAGCAGCCCGCGAAGGCGAAGAAAGCCTAGCGGCAGGGTGGCCGGTCGCCCGCGTCTGCGTCCGGCCCCTGTCCGCGCTCTTTCTAGTAGCTCTGGGCACCTTTGTAAATCAGGTCCTTCAGCGCGAACACGGCTTCACGGTAGGGTCCGGCAATCGACGGAACGTAGAATTCAAACGTAAGCTTCTTAGCGGAATCGGGCACATCCCGCGGAAACACGAATCGCAAATGCTCGTCCGTCGATGATGGCGGGAAGTGAAGCAACGGCGCGTAGCGCTTGCGCCCAATTCGCAGTGCCGTCTCTTTCTCCATCCGCTTCGATTCGCTCTCTTGAGTGAATGTGAAGGATACCGGGACGTGTACAGCAAGCACAATATATTTCCCTGAATTATCCGCCGACCAGGTGGTGTACTCTTCGGCCACCGGATCGGATTTCCTGTTCCGCCTGACCCGCCGCTCCTCCTCGGCTTCCCGCATCGGTTTGGCGGAGGCCAGATAGACGAAGATCTGCGGCTCGCCGCCAACCCTGGTGGTAAGCAGAGCAGTTTGCGCCCATGGAGAATTCCGGAACATCAGGTCAAGATCGCCGTTCGACCATTGTCGTGGCAGTTTTTCTTCCCAGAACGGCGCAGCTAGCAAAAGGAAAAGAGTCCAGAGTGAGTGCATGTTTCTTCCCGTTTCGGTGTATGCTACCTATCAAGTATGAACGAAGTAATGTATCGGAACCGCCGCGCGGTCCAAATTGAGAATGCAAGCATTCGTGTGACGGTGCTGGCGGAGGGCGGCCACATTGCCGAGATTCTGCATAAACCGACAGGCATCAATCCATTATGGACGCCGCCGTGGCCGTCTATTGAACCATCCGCGTTCGATCCTCAGAAGCATACGCAGTACGGTGCGGATGCCGAAGCCCGTCTGCTGGCGGGTATTATGGGACACAATTTGTGCCTGGATCTTTTTGGTGGACCCTCGCCTGAAGAAGCAGCTGCGGGCATTACGGTTCACGGCGAGGCGGGCGTGTCGCCGTACTCCATTCGAACAGAGGGCGCTGAGCTGATTGCCAGTACGAACGCGAAGAATGCGCAGCTTCATTTTGAACGCCGTATCGTGTTGGACCCGGACGGCAAGACGGTGCGGATTTCGGAGACGGTGGAGAATCAGTCGGCATTCGACCGGCCGATCGCGTGGACGCAGCACGTCACTCTGGGCCCGCCATTTCTGAAAAAGGGGTCCACGCAGTTTCGCGCGCCGGGAACAAAGTCGAAAGTATTCGACGCGGAGTTCGGCGATGGAAAACTGAAGCAGGGAGCGGAATTCGATTGGCCGATGGCTCCGCGGATTGACGGCGGAAAACAGGATCTTCGGGTCTACACGACTGCGCCGGCGTCAAGCGCCTACACCACTCATCTGATGGACCCGCATCGCGACGAGGCCTTCTTCGTCGCGTTCTCGCCCGATTCGAAGGTGCTGTTCGGCTACCGTTGGAAGCGCGCGGACTTCCCGTGGCTGGGCATGTGGGAAGAGAATATGTCCCGCACGCAAGCGCCCTGGGGCGGGAAGACGCTCACGCAAGGTATGGAATTCGGGGTGTCTCCCATGCCGGAATCGCGCCGCAAAATGATTGAACGGGGAACCCTGTTCGGCATGCCGGGCTACCGCTGGCTGCCGGCAAAAGGCCGAGCGGCTACCCAGTACTCGGCGTTCATCACCACGGCGAATGCTATTCCGGACGAGATCTAAACTAATGTCAAAGACAATTCTTTCTATCGCTGTACTTTCGCTCGCCGCCTCGGGCAGCGCATTCGCGCAACTGTCGCCGGCCGCCACCTGGGCGGCGCAGTTCGCAAATAACTACGCCATCACGCCAAACATCACCTATCTGGTGGCGAACAACTACGAGGCGAAGCTGGATGTTTACGCGCGCCGCAACACCACCGGACCACAGCCCACGTTGATCCATATTCATGGCGGCGGTTGGACCGGCGGGACAAAAGAGTCCGCTTTGCCGTTCATGATGCCGTGGTTCGAGATGGGCTGGAATGTGGTGAACGTGGAGTACAGACTGGCGAAGGTCTCGCTGGCGCCTGCCGCGGTGGAGGACTGCCTGTGCGCGCTTCGTTGGATTGCGGCAAACTCCACGCAGTACAACCTGGACACCACACGGTTGGTAGTTACCGGCGATTCGGCGGGCGGCCATCTGGCGCTGACAACGGGTATGATTCCGGAGAGCGCCGGACTGGACCGCCAATGCCCTGGCGTGCCGCTGCCCAAGATTGCGGCCATCGTTAACTGGTATGGCATTACGGATGTCGGCGATCTTCTCGACGGGCCGAATCGCAGAAGCTTCGCTGTGGCATGGCTATCGAGCAAACCGGATCGCGAGGAGATTGCGAAACGGCTGTCGCCGTTGACTTACGTGCGACCGGGCTTGCCTCCGGTTCTGACCATTCACGGCGACGCCGATCCAACCGTGCCTTACACTCACGCGCTGCGGCTGCAGGAGGCCTTGGAGAAGGCTGGCGTTCCACACCAACTGCTGACGATTCCTGGTGGCAAGCACGGCAATTTCAATCCGGATGAACGGCTGAAAGTCTTCAGCACCATCCGCGAATTCTTGACAAAGAACCATCTTCCGGCACAAAATTAAACTCCCTTATGAAACTCACCATTCTTGCCCTACTGTTCACCGCACTGGGCTGGTCCCAGGAAGTGGCTACGCCTGACGTGCCCAAACTTCAAGCTGAGGTTCAGCGCAATGCAAAGGTTTTGAAGGATTGGGCGAACTTGGGCAGGTATCGCGCCGACAACGCGACTGCCACCACACCGGCCGTGGTGTTCATGGGCGATTCCATCACCGATGGCTGGGGAAAGAAGTACGGCGGCCAGTTCTTCCCAGGCCAGCCTTACCTGAACCGCGGCATCGGCGGACAAACCACTCCGCAGATGTTGATCCGCTTCCGTCCCGACGTGATCGCTCATCATCCAAAGGTGGTGGTGATTCTGGCAGGGACGAACGACATCGCCGGCAACACAGGCCCCTCGACGCTGGAAGCGATTGAGGACAACTTGATGTCGATGGTGGACCTGGCGCACGCGAATGGCATCAACGTGGTGTTCTCCGCGGTGATGCCGGTTTGCGATTACATCAAGCCGCAGACGGCGCGCCGCCAGCCGGAGCAGATCATCGCTTTGAACACGTGGATGAAGGACTATGCGTCGAAGAAAGGCTTGGTGTACCTGGACTACTACACACCCATGCTGGACGACACGCAGATGCTGAAGCAGGAGTTGACATACGACGGATTGCACCCCAACGACGCGGGTTATGAAATCATGGTGCCGCTGGCCGAAAAGGCCGTGGCGGCCGCGTTGAAGCTGGGCACGCCGCGGAAATAGATTAGACCTTGTCCTGCGAGCCGGTTTTTCATAGCCAAAAACTTTCCTATTGCAAGGATATCTTCGAGGCCAAATCTCGCCTAATACTTTCAAAGCATAAAGGGCCGTATTGGTACAAAGTGGCCAATACGGCCCTTTATGTGGAGGCACGATGAGGCCCCGAACCCCTGTCATTATTGACGAACAAAGTCAGGGGCGGGCTTTAGATTAGGCGAGCAATTGCGGCACAACGTTGCCGTGTACGTCGGTCAGACGGAAGTCGCGGCCCTGGAAGCGATACGTCAGCTTCTTGTGATCGAATCCGAGTAACTGCAGAATGGTGGCGTGCAGATCGTGTACGTGGACCTTGTCCTTCACCACATTGAAGCCGAGTTCGTCAGTTTCACCCAAGGTGATTCCCGGCTTGATGCCGCCGCCCGCCATCCACATGGTGAATGCATTCGGATGATGGTCCCGGCCATCGTTCCCGCCCTGCACCATCGGTGTGCGGCCGAATTCCCCACCCCAGACAACCAACGTGTCCTTCAACATGCCGCGCTGCTTCAGATCCTGCACCAGAGCCGCGCACGCTTGGTCGGTGTCGATGCAGTTCTGCTTGATGTCCTTCACCAGATTGCCGTGCTGATCCCAGGCTTCGTGGAACAGTTGCACGTACCGTACACCACGCTCCACCAGCCGGCGAGCCATCAGGCAGTTATTCGCGAAGGACGGCTTGCCGGGCTCAGCGCCGTACATTTCCAAGATGTGCTTCGGCTCCTTTGCCAGGTCCATCAATTCCGGAGCGCTGGTTTGCATCCGGAACGCCATTTCGAATGAGTTGATGCGTGTTGCGATTTCGGGATCACCGGTGACGTCGAGCCGCATCTGGTTCAGCTTCTTGATTGAATCGAGAGAATTGCGCTGGAGTTCATTATCGACGCCGGGCGGGTTTGAAAGATAAAGCACCGGGTCGCCGCTGCCGCGGAACTGCACACCTTGATAGACCGTGGGCAGAAAGCCGCTGCCCCAGCACGAGTTGCCGCCGCTAGGTCCTTTCTTTCCGGAGCTTGTAACCACGAAGGCGGGCAGGTCCTGCGATTCGCTGCCGAGTCCGTATGTCACCCACGAACCCATGCTCGGGCGGCCGAACAATTGCGAACCGGTGTTCATAAGGATCTGCCCGGGCGCGTGGTTGAACGCATCGGTGGTCATGGATTTGACGATGGAGATGTCGTCCACCACTTTTGCCAGATGCGGAAGAAGTTCAGACAGCTCCGCGCCGCTCTGCCCGTATTTTGCGAACTTGAACTTAGGGCCTAACAGTTTCGAATTCGGATTGATGAAGGCGGCGCGATAGCCCTTCAATAAATCGGCCGGAGGCAGCGTGCCGTCGAACTTTGCTAGCTGCGGCTTGTAGTCGAACATCTCCAAATGGCTGGGCGCACCGGCCATGAACAGGAAGATGATGTTCTTCGCCTTAGGTGCGAAGTGCGGCTGCTTCGGCGCAAGCGGATTATCGGAGGCAAGACCTTTCACCCCGCAGAGATGGCCCAGCGCCATGGCGCCGAGACCAACGCCGCACTGTTCCATGAACCAGCGGCGTGCAATTTGATTCGGTTTCATATTCATCCTATTCCTTGGTGATGGTTTCGTCCAGATTCAACAGCACCCGCGAGACGGCAGTCCACCCGGCAAGTTGCGCGGGCGTGGTTCCTTTCGGTAATGCGGGCGGCTTGGCCGGATCTGCCGTTGCCAGTTCCCATGGCTTCGTGTTGCTGCCTTCGAAATGCTGCGTTTCCTTCGTCAGCAGATTGGTGAGTTCCGCGGTTTCCGAAGCGGTCGGCTTTCTCGACAAACAGCGCCGGACAGCATAGGCGATTCGCTGCTCATCATTCTTTCCGCCTTCCAGCAAAGTGCGCAGGGCCAGCGCGCGAGCCGATTCCAGGAACATCGGTTCATTCAGAGTCGTCAGAGCTTGCAGCGGAGTGTTCGAACGCGAGCGGCGCACGCAGGAGATGTCGCCATTTGGTGCATCGAACGTCTGCAACATCGGGTACGGAATCGAGCGGTAACGAAATGTGTAGAGCGCGCGCCGGTATCGTTCGTCTCCCTTCGATTCGATCCAGACCTTCGGGCCGTAACTAGACGGCGGAAGGAACAGGAATTCGGGAGCTGGCGGATTCACGCTGGGGCCACCCACCTTCGGGTTTAGCAAGCCGCTTGCCGAGAGCGCGATGTCGCGCACAATTTCCGCCTCTACACGGAAACGCGGGCCGCGCGCGAGCAGACGATTATAGGGATCCCTGGTATAAAGATCCGGGATGACTTTGGACGATTGCTTATAGGTGGCGGACGTGACGATCAACCTGTGAACGGCCTTCATGCTCCAGCCACGTTCCATGAACTCTACCGCGAGCCAATCCAGCACCTCGGGATGCGACGGCGCTTCACTCTGTTTTCCAAGATCCTCGCTGGTGCTCACCAGGCCGATTCCGAAATAGTTCTGCCACATACGATTCACCAGAGCGCGCGCGGTGGTTGGCGCTTGGCGGTCCACCAGCCAGCGCGCGAAGGTCAGGCGATTGACAGGCGCATCGACCGGCAGCGGATTCAGGAACGACGGCACTCCGGGGTTCACCTGCTTGGCCGGTTGCAGAAAATCGCCGCGTGTCAGGATGTGCGTTTCGCGCGGATCTTCGCGAGCTTGCATGACAAGCTGCACAGAGCCTTCCGGATGCTGCTTCCATAATCCGGCAATGGTTGTGTTTGCCTCTTTCCACTCCGGTACCGTAGTACGCCAGTATGCAAACACCGACTGAGTCTGTGCCTGTGTCCGCTGGTCCGCCGGAATCGACAGCATCTCACGCACGTTCTTCGGCAGCGGGTCTGCTTCGGCATTCGCGGCAGTGGTGAGAGAGAGCCGCATGCGGCCCAGGTTGTGATTCTGATTATCGTCGCTGTTCCAGCCGCCGTGGTTCTGCTTCAAATAGAAGATAAGAATGGTGCCCTTGGGATTGGAGATGGGCGTTTCCGCGGTGAAGACAGCTTTTCGCGGCTGGTTGCGCAGGCCGGGTCCGGCGTCGATGCCCCACGCCGTTTCGTCTTTGCCATCGATGGCAAATTCAATCGGCCCGGTGACGCGGCGCTTATCGGTCTTATCATTAAACATCGGATCAAGCACCGTCTCGGGCAGGTTGATGTCGGCAGTGGCTTTCGAGAACTTGATCTTGGTGATCTTTTCGGGTGCGTCCGCCGATGCGGCCTCCACTTCAAATTCCGTGAGTGCGCCGGTGCCCTTCAACGATCGTCCAGGCCCCCCCATCGGCAGGTTCGGATCATTCAACAATTCAAGCTGGAATGCCGTGATGTTCTGAACGTCCGTCTTAACCGTCATCTTCACGCGATGCTTCGTAGGCGCGTAGCCTTGCGCAAGCATCGAGCCATCCTTCGCCGGAATGTACTTCTGGCCGCCGTTTGAAATGTCGTCCACTGCCGGCTTCAGTACAGTCCATTCCGGTTGCCCCGTTTTCACTTGCGCCTCCCACGCGGCCATGCGGGTTTGCCAATCGGGGCTGCGGTGCTGCACGTCAGACTCAATCTCTTTGATGCGCCGGAACAGATCGCTGCGCATCCGCTGTTCGTCCGGCGTGTACACCGGAATATTCGCTTCGTGCGAGTTATTCAGAAACGCGAAGATCTTGTAATACTCTTCCTGTGTGAGCGGATCGAACTTATGGTTATGGCATTGGGCGCATTGAATGGTCACGCCCAGAACGCTCTTGCCGATGGCGTCGATCCGGTCGAACATCGCCTCCATGCGGAACTGCTCCGGGTCCACGCCGCCTTCTTCATTGATCATTGAGTTTCGCAGAAAACCGGTAGCCACCCGTTGATCCTGCGTTGGATTTGGCAGCAGGTCGCCCGCCAGTTGCTCGATGACGAATTGCGAATACGGCAGGTCGCGATTGAACGCCTTGATCACCCAATCGCGATAGGCCCACACTTGCCGGATCTTATCTTTCTCATAGCCGTCGGAATCGGCATAGCGCGCGGCATCCAGCCAGTGGCGGCCCCAGCGCTCGCCATAATGAGGCGATTGCAACAGCCGGTCCACCTGCTTCTCGTATGCGTGCTTGCTCTTGTCCTTCACAAAAGCGTCCACTTCCGCAATGGTGGGCGGCAGGCCGATGAGGTCCAGGCTTACGCGCCGCAGCAGCGTGACGCGGTCGGCCTCAGGCGATGGCTGTAAGCCTTCTTTGTCTAAACGGGCGAGGATGAAAGAATCAATCGGGTTCACCACCCACCGGGGATTGCTCACAGCCGGCGCAGCCGGACGCTGCGGTGGGATAAACGCCCAGTGCTTCTTGATCGCAGTGACTTCCGTCCCGGCGCCGTCCGGCCACGCGGCTCCCTGATCGATCCATTTTCGGATCGTCGCAATCTGCTCCGCGTCCAGCTTTCCGCCCATGGGCATGCGGGCCTGATCGCCAATTCCCGCGACACGCTGATACAGAGTGCTCTCGGCCGCATTCGCCGGTTGAATCGATTTGCCCGATTGACCGCCCGCAAATGCGAGCGTTTTCGAATCTAGCCGCAGCCCGCCCATCTGCTTCTTCGCGCCGTGGCAACCATAGCAGGATTTGGCGAAAATCGGCTGGACGTCTTTCGTGAAATCGGTCTGCGCCTGCAAATTACCAAACAGAGCCAATCCAAGCGCAGTTGTTCGAAAAAAAGTTCTTTGCATCTTAAACAAGTATTTCCTTTATGACGCTTCCATGCACGTCCGTGAGACGGAAGTGTCTGCCTTGAAATTTGAACGTCAGTTTTGTGTGGTCCACGCCGAGGCAATGCAGGATAGTGGCGTGCAGGTCGAAAACTTCCACCTGATCCCTGACCACGTTGTAGCTGAAATCATCCGTTTCGCCATGCGTAACGCCACCCTTGATGCCGCCCCCTGCCATCCAGAGGCTGAAGCAGCGAGGATGATGATCGCGGCCGTAGTTGTCGTCAGTTAGTAAGCCT
>JANYCV010000296.1 GCA_025360145.1 Acidobacteriaceae bacterium | reverse complement strand
GATATGGTGCAGGCGTATCCGGACACGCTGATGGGTACCGATTCGCACACCACCATGATTAACGGCCTGGGTGTGGTGGGCTGGGGCGTCGGCGGCATTGAAGCAGAAGCTTGCATGTTGGGCCAGCCGATTTCGATGCTGTTGCCGCAGGTTGTAGGCTTCAAGCTAGCTGGAAAACTGGCGGAAGGAGCCACCGCCACCGATCTGGTATTGACCGTCACGCAGATGCTGCGCGCCAAGGGTGTGGTTGGAAAGTTCGTGGAATTCCACGGCAGCGGCGTCAGTGCGTTGAGCCTGGCCGACCGCGCCACCATCGCCAATATGGCCCCGGAATACGGCGCGACCATCGGCTTCTTCCCGGTGGACGATCAGACGCTGGACTATCTGCGCCTGTCAAACCGTCCTGCCGAGTTGGTTGCCTTGGTGGAGGCTTATAGCAAAGAGCAAGGGCTGTTCCTCACTCCCGACGCTCCGGATCCGGTGTACTCGGCGACGATTGAACTCGATTTGTCCACCGTTACCCCATCCCTGGCTGGCCCGAAGCGCCCGCAGGATCGTATCGACTTGAAGGACGTGAAGAAGAACTTCCTCACCGGTCTCGGCGAAGCGCCGCGCAAGGTGATGATAGGCGAGAATGGAACCGCCGTGGAGATTCAGGATGGCGCGGTAGTAATTGCGGCCATCACCAGTTGCACCAATACCTCGAATCCATCGGTCATGCTGGCAGCCGGCCTGCTTGCAAAGAAAGCGGTGGAGCGCGGACTGAAAACCCAGCCGTGGGTGAAGTCGAGCCTGGCGCCTGGATCGAAGGTGGTGATGGACTATTTGAACGATGCCGGTCTGGTCCCGTACCTGGAAGAACTGAAATTCAATCTGGTTGGATATGGTTGCACGACGTGTATCGGCAACAGCGGCCCGCTGTCCGATGATGTCTCTCACGCCATTCAAAGTGAAAAGCTGGTGGTGGCGGCGGTGCTGAGCGGCAACCGCAACTTCGAGGGCCGCATCAATCCGCTGGTGCGCGCGAACTATCTGGCCTCGCCACCGTTAGTGGTGGCCTATGCGATCGCCGGACGCGTGGACATCGATTTACAAAACGAACCTATCGGCCTGGACGACAAGGGTAAGAAAGTTTACCTGAAAGAAATCTGGCCCACCACGGACGAAGTGAATGCCGCGGTAAAGCAGTCGGTCCGCAGTGAGATGTTTGAGAAGCAGTACTCCAAAGTCTTCGAAGGGGACGCGCAGTGGCACGGCATTCATGTGCCGCTAGGGGAGAACTACGAGTGGGAGCACGATTCCACCTACATCCAGCGCCCGCCTTACTTCGATAATATGGTGGACCCCACCGCGCCGATTCAGGACATTCACGACATGCGGGTATTGGCAATGCTGGCCGATTCCGTTACCACCGATCACATCTCACCGGCGGGAGCGATTCCGGTGGACAGCCCGGCCGGAAAGTATTTAATCAGTCTTGGGGTGAAGCCGGGCGATTTCAATTCCTACGGCGCGCGCCGCGGCAATCACGAGGTGATGGTGCGCGGAACGCTGGCGAACATCCGGTTGCGCAATCAACTGGCGCCGGGCACCGAAGGTGGTTGGACGACGCACATTCCCAGCGGCGAGAAGATGTTCATCTACGACGCATCGGTGAAGTATCGGCAGGAAGGCGTGCCGCTGATGATTCTGGCCGGCAAGGAGTACGGCTCCGGCTCGTCGCGGGATTGGGCGGCGAAGGGCGTGCTGCTGCTGGGCGTGCGAGCGGCGATTGCGGAGAGTTTCGAGCGCATCCACCGGTCGAATCTGGTTGGGATGGGCGTGCTGCCCATACAGTATTTGCCGGGTGAGAACCGGGAATCCTTGTGCCTCACCGGGATGGAATCGTTCACGGTAAGCGGCGTGGCCGAGGGGCTTGCCGGGAATGGCCGGGCGACGGTTCGCGCTGTGGCGGACGATGGGAGTGCGAAGACGTTCGAGGCGCAGATCCGCATCGATACGCCGCAGGAAGTGGAGTACTACCGCTCGGGCGGAATTCTTCCCTACGTGCTACGGCAGATTGCGAACGCGTAGCGAAGTGTCCGGGGAAATAGATCGGCAAGCCACGGGTGTTTGAGGTCTCAAACACCCCGCTGAACACGCGCCCGGTCAGCAAATTGAAGTATCCGCGTTCATCGGCGTTTATCAGCGGCCCATCCTTAAGATGCGCCGCCTTAAACCCAAAACCATTATTAGCCGCCGATAAACGCCGATTAACGCCGATTTTGGGCGGAACTCTTAGGATTCGGTCTTTCGCGCTAATTTGTGGACACTACGCTAGCGATTCTCAAGAACAGTAACAAACTCAGCCAACACCTTGATCGGCGAGTTCTCTTCCAGCTCCCAAGGCTCATACTCCGGATTCAGCGGTTCCAGCACAATCTTCTCGTGCTTCCAGCCTTCCTCGGATTGCGCTTTCACGCTACGATAACGCTTGATAGTGAACCGGTTCTCGCCCGTTTCGCCATAGTGCATCACCAGCACCAGCTTGCCGTTCCTAGACCCAACCACGTTGTACCGGAACACGCACAAACTGCCGTCCGGAATTCGCGGCTCCATGGAATGCCCCACCACATGCGCGATGAACATGTCCTCGGTGAGCTTCAGATTCGCCGGAGTCTCTTCCCAGTCTTCCGGCTCCACTTCCATCTGCTCGCCAAAGCGGCCCGCAGCCGCGCGCAGGCTGTACTTGGGAAGATGCGTCCGGAATGACAGAACCTTCGGACTGACATGCTGCCGGTAAAGCCGGGCCGCGCTCGATTCGAAGGAATCCACCAGCACCGGCTCGCGATCCGAAATCTGGATCACATTCGACAGATGCTCTTCCATCCAATCCAGCAACTGTGACGCGCCCATCTCCTGAGCCTTATTCTCAATGTCGCCGGCGAGCGCCTCCAGAACCTCAGCGTCCTCCTCGCCGGCAATTTCGTCCCAATCCCGGCGGAAACGGATATGTAAACGATTGGTAGCCGGATCAAGCAGTAGAACCCCGGCGTTCACCGGCGATGTTCCAGGCACGGCAATCTGTACGACGGCATATTGGCCAAACTGCGTCGTCAGCGTAGCGATGCTTTCCATCAATCTCCCGGGTCCCCTACCTTATCGGCCAGCCTCTAAGGGTTGTTAGGATAATAGCCCTTGCGTGCCCGAACTTTCAAGACGGACGCATTCGGGATACTCACGACCACTTTGATGTTGCGGAAAACCTTGTTCGATTCCGGCACGTCCGGCGTGTAACGAAGGATGTACTGCGTGGTCACTTCACCAGCCACGGCGGCGATCGCCCGGAACATCCCGGTTGCCACGGCGGAAGCATATCCGCCGGTTCCCACCTTCAGCGCGTAGTTCCCTTCATCCGATGGCGTCTCCAGATATCCGGCCACATCCTTATACACGTTCTGCAGCGGATACTCCACCCGGCCTCCGGTCTCCTCGGCCAGTCTGATCAGATTCTTGTCGCCCTCGTTGGCGAAGCCGTACGCCACCGTGCTGACGCCGTAAATCGTCACCAGATTCCGTTGCGCAATCTCCAGCACTTCTTCCAGACTTTTCTTGCTGGCGTTGTCATGCCCGTCGCCAATCACCACGATGATGCGCCGCGGCTCCACCGGCTCGCCCTTTACCAGCGTGCGGCTGGTGCAGGCGATGTAAATGGAATCGTAAAGCGCCGCGCCTCCGCCCGGCTTCATCTTGCGAAGCTTCTCCAGAATCTTTTCCGGATCGCTGGTGGTATTCACCAGTAACTCCGCTTCGTTGGCGTAGGAAATCAGATAGCCGCTAAACTTCTTGTCGTTCGGCAACAGATTCAGCACCAACTCTTCGGCGGCTTCCAGGTAGTTCTTCCAGTGCATGCGGCTGGCATTGCTGGCGTCCATCAGGAACCCCACCACCACCGGCTGATTGCGCTCGCGGGTGAAGTAACGGATAGTCTGCTCCCGCCCGCCATCCATGATCTTGAAGTCTTTCTGATCCAGATCGGAGACGAACCGGCCTTTCTCGTCGGTGACCGTGACCGGCACAATTACCTCATTCACCGACACAGAGAGCTGCTTGCCGGACGCCGGCGGCACGGACTTCTGGCCGGGCTGCGCGAACGCCAGACCGGCGAACAAAAAAGATGATGCGAGCAAGAGTGCGAAGATTCGACCCAACATATTTAGGGATACCTGCCCTTAATTATAGGCCACTTACCGCTGCACGCGGCCAGATCCGCCGCCTTTGATCAATTGATGCACTTCTTCGGCACTGAACCGGTTGAAATCGCCAGGAATCGAATGCTTCAAGCAGGATGCCGCCACCGCGAATTCCAGAGCCTCCCGCGGGGTCGCCAGCGCATTCAGACCATAGATCAGCCCGCCGGCAAAACAATCGCCACCGCCCACGCGGTCCACGATATGGGTAATGTCGTAATGCCGGCTGACAAAGAACTGCTTCCCGTCATTGAAACACGCGGACCAGCCGTTGTGCGAAGCGCTCCGCGATTCCCGCAGCGTCACCGCGATCTGTTTCAGGTTCGGATACGCAGCCAGCACCTTATCCGTCAGCTTGTGATACTGGTCATGCTCCAGCGTGCCCGAATGGACGTCGGCATCGGTCTCGATTCCCAGCGCCATCTGGCAGTCTTCTTCATTGGCGATGCAAACATCCACGAACTTCACCAGCTCGCTCATCACTTCCTGGGCCGTCTTGCCGTACTTCCATAGATTCTTGCGATAGTTCAAATCGCAGGAAACGGTCAGTCCGTTGTCGCGCGCCACCCTTACGCTTTCCATCGCCAGGTCGGCCGCGCTCTGGCTGATGGCCGGAGTGATGCCGGTGATGTGGAACCATCCCGCACCTTCAAATGCTTTTGCGAAATCGATGTCGCCGGCGTTGCCAAGAGCAATGGAACTGCCTTCGCGGTCATAGAGCACCTTCGATCCTCGCTGATTGGCGCCGGCTTCCACAAAGTAAATTCCGAAGCGTCCCTTGCCGCGCACGATGAACGAAGGGTCCACGCCGAACCGGCGCAACTCCCCAATGAATGCGTCGGAGATGGCATTTCCCGGCGGCAGAATCGTGATAAACCGCGCGGGTAATCCGAAGCCCGAGACCGCTACGGCCACGTTCGCCTCGCCTCCGCCGAACGTCGCCAGGAACTGCGGCGACTGCATGAATCTTTCAAAGCCCGGGGGCGCCAGGCGGAGCATAATCTCGCCAAAGGAAACAACTGTATTCGACATGAATTTCCGATTGTATCAATGCTCAGGGGTAACAGTTCAGCCCCCCTTGAATTCCAGCGGAATCGGCCGGCCATTCTGTCTCTCGGGGTGCCACGGCGCGTCGCGCTCCAGCAGCGGTGACGGAGAATCGAATGACTGGGCGACCGCTTTGAATTAGCGATCCGCGCAAAGCCGGCTCCGGCGAAGGCCTCAGAGTGGGGCTTGCACTATTACACTCAGGGAATCGTAAGGAGATACATGTTATCCAGATGCGCGGCAATCTCAACCCCCCAGTCTCCGGGTTGATTCGCCATCGAGAGTCCGATCAGTCCGCCGCCCCCTTTGCCCGCCGGAGCCAGAATGTAACGGATGCCCGCGCGGCGCACCATTTTCACCGCCGAGCGGCGCAGGTTGATGGCAGGCCGCACCGTACGCGGGGCGGGGAACTGCACCCACATCCCATCCGCGCGCTGTCCGTAGATTTCCAGACGCGGTTCGTTCTCCGCACTGCGGCCCACCACATTGATCGCGCTGAGCGTCTCAGGCCGGCCGAAATCCAACTCAAAGAACATCCCGGGCCGGGCAGCCTGCCAGGTGCGCCAGCGCGAGACCAGATTCTGATCCAGACCAAGCGGCGCCTCCCACGAGTTCGGCCACGCATCCAGGGTCCATCGCCGGCTGTTGCCCACTTTCCGATCGCCGCGAAATAGCTCAATCTCATGGATGCTCCAGATCTGTTCCGTAATAGCGGTTTGCCGCACTCGAATCGCCTTGAGAGGCTGTTCGGAAAACGAGGCGCGCTGGTCGTATAGAACGCCGCGGTCTTGCAAGAGCGCTACTTCGAATCCGGTGAAGAGATTATCGCCAACCGCTGTCTGATAAGACCCCGTCACCTGGCGATCCAGCAATGCGAGTTGTAGACCATACAGATCGAAAACCCGATCGGCAGGCTGTGTATTCGCCTCAATCATCTTCGCTACGCGGTAATCCCACGAGACCCTTTGCATAAAGTGCGATTCCGATTCCAGCCGCAGCGCAGCCTGCCAAGGAAACAGCTCAGGGTAGGAAGGCGCATACTGTTCCAGCAGCGGCGGAAAGCATCCGATGGCTTGAATCAGCAACAGCGCATAGGCGGCGCGGGGAACGGCCATCGCCATCGCCAGAGCGAGGAACGGCAGGGACTGCATCAGAAACCGCGTGCCCATGTTAAAGAACCATGGCACCGCCAGCACCGCTGCCAGCATAACAACGATGCGGCCATTCCGCCGCCGCATCGCCAGTAAGGCAATCGGTGCCAGCAGAAACACCGGACCCACAACGCCCTGCAATTTCGCGCCGCCTATGGAAATCTCAAGCGGCACATCGCGCAACGAGACGCCGCCGTAGGACCGCATGGATTTTGCATACTGCTCCCCGGTGGCGATGTGAAAAAATGGATTCGGAAAGTAGCGATTCAGCAGCGGGGCCACCGGATTGCCAACTTCCACCGCGTTGCGGATCATCCACGACGCAATCATCAGCAACGCCGCGGCGCTGAACCAAAGCACCGGCTTCCATCTACGAAAGGTAATCAGGTACGCTCCGGCACACACGGGAATCAGCAGCCCGGTGATCTTGCAGCTGTAACAGAATCCGGCCGCGAGCCCCGCCAGAAGCAGCAGCCGGTCATCGCGTTCTTCGCGCCACATCAACAACAGCAGCAATGCGCCGGCAGTGTAGAACACCAGCGCCGCATCGGTGAATGCGGACGTACCGCTGACGCCCGCTACCGGCGTACAGAGATAGATGGCAGCCGCGATGGCGGACGCCTCTAGCGAAGCCCCAAGCCGCCGCCCGATCTCAAGCAGCAGCGGAAATGTTGCCAGGAACAGTGCTAGATGAACCAGCTTCGCCGCGGATGAACCGCCCACGGCGTAAGCCATCGCGAACAGGTTT
Source organism: Acidobacteriaceae bacterium (assembly GCA_025360145.1). GTDB lineage: Bacteria > Acidobacteriota > Terriglobia > Bryobacterales > Bryobacteraceae > JANXXV01. Next base: position 11,766 of record JANYCV010000296.1, on the reverse strand, counting down.
TCCATTCCCTGTGGCAACCGTTCGTAGAAGCTGATCTGGCCTCCGAATCCACCGGATCGCAGGGCCTCTACGGCCGGCATCAGGTGGTACGCGTTCGCGTCGGCTCGGGTTTCCGGAGCCAGTGCCTGAACCAGATAAAACACGCTGTAAACCACCAGGACCGCCGTTACGATCCGTGGCAGCCGGGCCCAGCCGGGCGATCCTACGCGAAGCCAAACCAACGGCGCTGCGGAAGCGATGCCCAGCGCAAGCATCCCGCGCAACCCGGCGTGTCCAGACAGCCGCAGAAAGAAGATTAAGAAACTGAGCGCGGCCGCCCCCAATCCAAGGGTGAGCGCAGCGGGCAGCGTTCGCCAAAACGTCAACGCACGCCCCAATGAGAATGCGGCGGCTAGCGTCAGCAACGCGCCGAGGAATACCAAGGATAGGGCGGGCAATCTCTATATGATATGGGACGCCCCAGTGCGCCGGCACCCAGAGGAGTCAATAGCGTGAGCTGGGTATGTGCTTCACCACAGCAGCAGCCAAGGTAGGGCGGGCCCCCTGGCCAGCAGCGGGACGCCCTCGTCCCGCTGCTGGAAGCGAAACGAAAGCCCCAATGCGCCAGCCGCACGAAACGCTGCCAGACCGTACCCACTAGCGTCAAGCACATACCCAGCTAGCGTGAAGCCACCCGCGGTTTGATATCATTCATCTTTGTTGGAGGCCTACAATTATGTACTCGAGACGAGATTTCGGCAAGATCGCGCTGGCTGCGGCTCCGCTTTCCCAGTTGTTCGGTAAAGTGGATTCCAAGGTCAACGGCGTGCAGCTTGGAGCGCAGAGCTACAGCTTCCGCGACCGCCCGCTTGATGAGGCGCTGAAGGCCATGGCCACAATCGGAATCGGCGAAGTGGAACTATGGCAGGGACACATCGAGCCTCACAAAGGTACCTCTCCCGAGGATCTGAAGAAATGGCGAGTGGCCCCGCAAACCATCTCCCAAATGAAAGAAGTGAAGAAGAAGTTCGATACCGCCGGCGTCCATATTTATGCGTTGAACTACAGCTTCCGCGCGCAGAATACCGACGAAGAGATTGAGCACGGCATGGAGATGGCCAAGGCGCTCGGCACCAAATACATCACCGCGTCGTCGAAGGTCAGTCTTGCCGGACGCATCAACGGGATCGCCAAGAAACACGGCGTGTTCGTCGCCATGCACGGCCATGACAACACCAAGGATCCGGATGAATTTTCCACTCCCGAAAGCTTTGAAAAGGCAATGGCCGGAAATTCGAATATCAAGATCAACCTCGACATCGGCCACTTCACCGCCGCCGGTTACGATCCGCTCGAATACCTGGAAAAGATGCACAAGAACATCGTCACCTTGCACATCAAAGACAGGAAAAAGAACCACGGCGACAATGTGCCGTTCGGCGAGGGCGATACCAATATCAAGGGTGTTCTGCAGATCCTAAAGTCGAAGAAATATCCCATCCCCGCAAACATCGAATACGAATACAAAGGCGCCGACACGGTTGCCGAAGTGAAGAAGTGCCTCGATTATTGCAAGGCGGCGCTGGCTTAAAGGCACGCCATTGGCGCAACCCGGCCCGGTGGAGTGGCACCGTATTCCGTGTTCACTTCGCCGGCTGGCCCAGGGCCGCCAACAATTCCAGTTCGTGCTGTAAAGTCCGGATTACCTTATCGCTGATGCGGACTTAATTCCGCTTCAGGCTTGCCCTCAGTGTGCCGTTCTTCCACTCCTGAACGGTTCTGAAACCATGGAACGGTAATTTCGTGGCGAGCCCTGATCTCCGCGCCCGCCCCAAGCGCCGAAAAATCAAGCCGAGGGCCAGCAGTCGGGCGATCACCAGAACGATCGGCTACGGTGTACGCCAACGCACGCATCGGTTTTACTCAACCATAAGGCGATCGCACTCGGCGATTTGCGACTCGGCTAACTTTCGGCGCCGGACCGTTTCCGCGGTTTGCGGTTGCCAGTTTGTCCAGCGCGCGAGATTCTTTTGAAAGAGCAAGCGAGCCCAGCCGTAGTGCCTATTGGAAAGTAACATGCGCCCGTAGAGATCATCCAGGCCGGAAGCTGCTTCGAGCGCGGCCAGTGTGGGACGCGGAACTGAAAGCAGGCGCGTCATCATCGGTTGGCCCTTGGTAATCAGCGCCGCCGCCTGGTCCGCCTTCCCGCTTCGCAGCAGCCCCTCCGCTTCCCGGTTCAACAGCTTCAATTGCTGCACTGCTTGCCCGTACCAACCTTCTTCAGTCAAGGCCTGACGCGGAGGTTCCACCGGCGCGGGTGCGCAATCTACCAGCAAGAGCGCGGCAAGAAGAGCTGAGATGCGCATTGATTCCAGGATATCCTTTGCGTATTTGCCGTTTGTGCAGCAAAATAGGTTCGATGACTGCCGGTTTGTTTCCTCCTCTTGGCCCCAAGGTGAAAGCACTGATGGTTTGGCCGCGGTTCCCGCCGTCCTTCTGGGGTTTCGAAGGAGTGCTGGAGATGCTGCCCGAATGCGCGATGACGCCACCGCTCGGGCTGATTACGGTTGCGGCTTTGTGCCCGCCGTCGTGGGAGATCCGCCTCATCGATCATGCCTTCGAGGAGTTGCGCGACGAGGACCTGCAGTGGGCGGATCTGGTAATGATCAGCGCGATGCATGCGCAACGGGCCGATGCCCGGTCCATTCTGGCGCGCGCCCGCTCGCTGAAGCGGCGGACCTTCATCGGGGGCCCGTGGGCCAGCAGCGACCCCGATGCGGTGCTTCCTGACGCCGACCACGTGCTTGTGGGTGAAGCGGAGGAAGTCTTCGCCGGTATCGCCGGAGAACTGGAGCAGGGCACCGCGCGGAGCTTGTACCGCGTGATCGACAAACCGGACATGACGCTTAGTCCGATTGCGCGATTCGATCTGTTGCGGCTGGACAAGTATACGTCGATGCCGGTTCAATTCTCGCGCGGGTGCCCGTTTCAATGCGAATTCTGCGACATCATCACCATCTACGGACGGCGCCCCAGGACGAAAACGCCCGAGCAGATGATCGCGGAACTGGATACGCTCCGTAAACTCGGCTGGCGTAACGAGGTGTTCATCGTCGATGACAACTTCATTGGAAACAGCAAGCAGGCTTTGCTGTTGACGCACGCGCTTACCGCGTGGCAGAAGGTTCACGGACGTCCCTTCTCGTTCTACACCGAAGCGTCCATCGATCTGGCGGACCGGCCGGAGTTGATGGCTTCAATGGTGGAGGCCAACTTTATGTACGTCTTCCTGGGCATCGAAACGCCCTCCGCCGAGGCGTTGAAGGGGTCGAAGAAGTTTCAAAATCTGCGCCGGGACATGGTGGAACAGGTTCGGATAATTCAGGAGGCCGGACTGTGGGTGCTGGCCGGGTTCATCGTCGGCTTCGATTCCGACGATGAGACCATCTTCGACCGGCAACTGGCATTTATCGACCGCACCGCAATTGCGTGGGCAATGGCCGGCGTCCTGCAAGCTCCGCCAACCACGGCGCTGTTCGACCGCATGAAGAAGGAGGGACGGCTGATTGAAAACAGCGAGGCCATCACCAACTTCAGCGCTCCCAATTTCCGGACGGTGCTGCCGTTGCCCGTGCTGCTGCGGGGCCTGTCGCGATTGCTTGCGAACCTGTATGAAGCCGAGCCGTTCTTCGACCGGGCGCTGCGGTCGTTAGAGATCTGGCGGCCACGCAAAACACAGAAGCCACCCGACCTGCCCATGTGGTACAACCTGCGTTTACTGTTCGCCTCGTTGTGGACGCAGGGATTGCGTTCCAATTACAGGCGCGCCTACTGGAATTTTCTTTGGAAATTGATATCCAAGTGGTCGCGAGAACCGGCCAAATTGTGGCTAGGCTTCATGGTGCTTCTCTCGGCGCACCACTTCCTGATCTATTCCCGGCAAGTGGCCCAGGAGCTTGCGGTGGAGGCGGATTCGTGGTCGGACAAAGAACCGGGTTTCGTTCAGCCGGTTTCGTTCATTACCATCACCTCGACTCATGAAACCTCGGTTCGTTAGCGTGACTGCCGCGCCGGCGCGGAACGAGGGGGTAGTGGCCAGCCGTGCGGATGGGGGCTCTCCGGGCAACTTTGTGTCCGGCCCGACGGCACTCTACCCGATACATTTTGCGAGAAGGTATGGCAGGCGCTGGACAACGTCGCCGCTGGCGGGGCGGTCGGTTAGGTGAACATCTACATCACCTTAAATCCGGCAGTTCAAATCCAGCGGATCGTGCCAAGCTGTTCTAATAGCTCAGAATTTCAATAGCTTCGCAGTTCGCCATTCTGGTGATGCCTGATTCCCTTGCAACTGCTTGTAAGCTAAAGACCAATTGTGTTGCGGGCGGCTCCAACTGCCGGGTTTAGGCTCACCGGCTCTTCTTGGCTGCGTGAGATGAAAGAGGACGATGCGGAATACTTCCCGCATCGTCCGGCCGGAGCCAGTGTAGTGTCCCTCGTAGGAGAAGATTGCGTCCGCGAGAGCAGGTCCAGGGGGACCCGTGCCGACGCGGGCGTCCGCCCTACCTGTGCATTGTCAAGGATATGATAGGATATTAGCCCTTCAGGTTCTTGTCAAAGAAATCGAGCGTCCGCTTCCAGGCCAGCTTCGCCGCTGCTTCGTCGTAGCGGGGCGTCGTATCGTTATGGAAGCCATGGTTCGCGCCCTCATAAGTATGAGCGGTGTAAGTAATATGGTTTGCCTTTAGCGCTTCTTCGTAGGCCGGCCACGCCGCGGCGATCCGCGTATCGAGCGAGGCGAAGTGCAGCAGCAGGGGTGCCTTGATCTTCGGGACGCCGTCGATTGGGGGCGGTCCGCCGTAGAAAGGAACAGCGGCGGAGAGGTCCGAGCCCATCTTCGTTGCGAGTACGTTTGACATGCCTCCGCCGAAGCAGAAGCCAACTACCCCCGCTTTGCCTGTCGAGCCGGAACTCGATTTCAGCCAATGGATTGCCGCTAGGAAATCCTCCGTCATCTTAGCCTTGTCCACCTTTTGAAAGAGCTGGCCACCCTTTTCGTCATCGCCCGGATAACCGCCCACACTGGTTAGACCGTCTGGTGCTAGAGCGATGTAGTTGGAAGTTGCCAAACGGCGCGCGACGTCCTCAATATACGGATTCAAGCCGCGGTTTTCATGGATGACCAGCACTACGGGGTGTTTTGCGCCGGCCTTCGCTGGACGAGCCAGGTATCCCTTGATGCTGCCATTTCCCTCCGGTGAAGGCACGGTAACGTATTCGGTTTTGATTCTGCCGTCGTCTTTGGGAACCTGTTCGGCCCACGCATAATTCGGACGTAAGCTCTCAAACAAAGCCATCGCCGTCATGCCGCCAACGGCGAACTTCTTCGCGTTTTCAAGAAACGTGCGGCGATCGATATCGCCGTGAACGTAGCGGTCGAAAAGGTTCAGTAACTCTTGTGGATAGTCATTTGCTTTCTTACGTTCCATAGGGAGGGCCTCAAGTCCTGGGCGAAGCATACCACGACTGGGCCTTTTTACGCTTTTCGTCAAGCTGCCTGTCCGATTTGGATCGCTTGACGGGGTCGGTCGACCCCAGTTTTTCAAATCACAACTATTTTCAAAAATCTTCATCAATAGACGCATCACTTTACAGATAATTCCAAAACCGACCAACCGCCCCTCCCCCTAGACTGAAGACAACTAAGAGGCGCTCGCTACCGACATTAGCGGGTGCCCAATCGTCAAACGAGTCCGTTTGAGTTAAGCCGAACGGATCTCGATGGAGCATCTACTCCTTGCAGCGGCTTGTTTCCCGGCCGCTTCGCTCCCTGGCTAGTGCTTGGCCGGTTGACGAGTCCGCAATGCCTGGCTTCGCAGCCCCTCCGATTTTGGCGGATCGGGGGGCTCAGTCGGGCATTGCGTTCGAACAGTTTCAGGCCACGGCGTCGCTTCACCGCACGCCGCCGGGGCGGACGGGCTGACATTCCGGTCCGCCCCGGCTATCACACTCGCGCGCCTGCCCTTACCGGCAAGTGCACGAGTGGCGCGACTACCTCTCCGGCAGTACTCCTCTGCCGGCCGCACGCGGACTGGACACCCGCGTTGATGGTGGTTCCAATCCCCGGCTCGACGCCCCAAGTTGGACGCTTGAGGCCGATGAGCCGGGGATTCTTTTGAATTGCTATTTGGCAGGTCCGGCTCCCCGCTGGACCGCCATAGGCTGCATCGCCCGGCAACGATCCGCGCCCGTCACGGACATTTTGCATCACTGATCCGCTGAGCCCTTATCCTATACTTGAGAGGAAATTGGAACTGGGTTTGCATTCGCTTTCGGTGCCGGCCCGCTTTTGAAGAATTTATGGCCGTACTGATCGATGCAATTACCGTCAAGCGCAGGACTTTATTTGAGCTTGAAAACACCCCGTTTTGCTGCCTGGAAGCAGAGGTGAGCACGCCTACCGCTCGTGGCGGCCAGACCTTGGTGCGTCTGAAGATGCGCAACCTTCTGACGAGCGCGGTCTTTGAGAAGACATTCAAAGCGGGTGATAAGTTCAAGGAGCCGGATCTGCAATTGGTCCCGGCCTCCTATTTATATACTGACAACAATGGCTCTCACTTCCTGGACCAGGAAAGCTACGAGACCCTCACTCTTTCCGATGAGATGGTCGGGAATGCGTTGGACTTGCTGATCGAAGGCACCTTGATCCATTTGCATAAGTACAACGGCAATCCCATCGGTTTGCAGTTACCCATGTTCGTTGAGCTGATCGTTGCTTATACGGAACCTGGGGTGCGGGGCGACACGTCGAGCGGCAGCGTCACCAAGTTCGCCAGACTGGAGACCGGCCTGGAGCTTCGTGTTCCGCTTTTTATTAAAGACGGGGAAAAGGTGAAAGTGTCGACGGAAGACCGGGCGTTTGCGGGGCGGGCGTGAGTTGGTTCCGGATCAATAGCTGAGGCAGAGCTTATTTTCCGCTTACGAGCAAAGCAAGACAGATTTCTGGACGCAGACAGGCGAGATCAGGCACTCGCCGAGGCTACTCAAACATTTTGGCAGGATGACTGTGAATTCAACCGCGGCCTATCGCGAATGAATGGATCTAGGCGCGTTTATCATTCCTAATCCAGACATGGTGGCGAAAGCCGTTTCCAATTCGACGGTTTTGCGCGTTAGACGTCCACATGGATAACTTCGCTGCCGCTTTCTAGATCGGACTTCCAAGTCGGTTTCGGCCTGAGCTACGTTCGAAATGTCATCGGATCGCATAACCGCCATCGACACGAATCGTAGTACCGGTAACGAAGTCCGAAGCCCGCGAGGCCAAGTACACAGCTGTTCCGGCAAGTTCCTCCGGTTGACCCCATCTACCGGCGGGGGTCCGCGCAAGAATTTCATCGTTCATGGGCATCGTACGCACAGGCGCCGTCATGTCCGTTTCAATCCACCCTGGCGCGATCGCATTGACTTGAATGTTGTGCGGGGCGAGCTCAATGGCCATTGACTTGGTCAGTTGGACTATCGCTCCTTTCGCTGCGCTGTAAGAGGGGACGAGCCCCGATCCAAAAAACGAGTACATACTGCCAATGTTAATAATCTTTCCACCTTTATGGCTAAGCATCAATCTGGCAGCGAGCTTCGAAAGAAGGAAAACCGCATTGAGTTGCGTCTCGATGACGTTGTCCCAATCTTCAGATGTTTCGTGCAGCACACCGCCGCTCATCGACACGTTGCCGGCATTATTTACCAGGATGCCTATGCCACCGAGTTCGCTCTCGACTCTGTCAAGCGCGGGCTCCAATCCGGCGCGATTGGTCACATCCACCCTCACAGCGACCGCTGGAACACCGATTGCTTTCAATTCGAAAAGCACCCGCTGGTTCTTTTCGTCGTTTCGCCCAAACACTGCGACGGCAGCCCCGGCTTCGGCCAATCCGAGCGCAATGCTGCGACCAATTCCGCCATTACCACCAGTCACGACAGCCACCCGGCCGGTTAAGTCGAATAATGCAGGCGTTTTCATCAAGCACTCCCCATTTCAAAACTCTGGAGTGGCGGCCCATCTGATGTTCAGACTGGCCTTGGTTAAGACCCAAGACGAAACACCAGGGGGTGAGCCACCTCGGCCCGCCACAGCGACCACTTAGTATAAACGACTTCATACGTGTCCAACAACTTTCCGTGGATCCGGGCGCTTTCGGTTAGAGACGGCTTTCCGATATGGGCGAAGAAGTCGTAGAGGCAGCACTGGTCGGGATCTCGGACTGTCGCCCCACGGGTCCTCAGGGTGCCTCACCGGGCGTATTGGAAGTGGCGAAACCGGGTTTCGGAGGGTTTGCGGCTCATCTGGAAGCAATTCACTTGGTTGGTTAGCCGGCAAACCAACCAACTGGGTTCTTTGCGGATTACTCCCGCCGAGTCGGCTCTCCGTTAACCACGCATATCGCCGCTGTCTAATCTTCTATCCATGACAATTCCAGGATGAACAACCGTTCCGCTTGTCAGTTGCTGCACCAATCGTTTCACTTCCAACGCCCTGCCACAACGCACGATGTTCTAACTCTTGTAGCATCCAAAGCTGCCCCATCGGCAGTTGCGTTAAGATTGGTAACGATCTCCCCGAGTTACTTTACCGCGACTCGCGAGCGCCCAACCAAGCATAAAACCAGCCGGGACGTATCCCCGTTGCGGCCGGAATTGACAGCACCAACAGAAAAAGGAGTTCCTAATGTTCCGACTTCTAGGCATCGCGTTCTTAATCAGCCTGATAAGTGGCTTGAACCCAGCAATGGCCCAAGCCCAAGCCCCGGCCGCACGCCCCCCGCGCCCGGCACCGCCGACCCGCGATCCCAACACCCCCGGTTATGTCACCGCGACAGCCTTACCTGACGGCGCCAACGCTCCCGCGAAGACCGACGGTAACTTCATCCTCGGCCCCACACACAACCCCGCACCGGAGATGGCCGTGCAGGAAGGCGTGCCGCAGGGAACAATCTTCAACTTCACCTTGGAATCGGCCGACAGCAAGTTCTATCCCGGCATCGCGCGTGAACCCAACACCTTCGGCAAGCCGGACCCCGTCGACCCCGCCAAGCTGATAGTCACCACCAGCCACCCCGCCCCCTACACTCGCCGCGTGGCTGTGTACGTCCCCAAACAATACGTCCCCGGCACAACCGCGCCTTTCATCGTCGGTGCCGACGGACCGGACAAGGCGCTGTTCACGGCCCTGGATAATCTGATCGCCCAGCATCGCGTGCCCGTGATGATTGCCATCTCGATAAGCAACGGCAGTGGCGACGCACAGGGAAGCGAACGCGGCCTGGAATACGACACCATGTCAGGCCTGTACGCCGAGTTCGTCGAGAAAGAAGTGCTGCCTCTCGTCGAGAAGCAATACAACGTAAAGCTGACCAAAGATCCCGATGGCCGGGCGACCATGGGCGGCAGCTCGGGCGGCTCGTGCGCCTTGATCATGGCGTGGTATCACCCGGAACTCTACCACCGCGTTCTCACGTACTCAGGCACCTATGTGAATCAGCAGTGGCCGTCGAACGCTCAGACCCCTCACGGCGCATGGGAGTTCCATGAACACCTCATTCCCAACACCCCGGCCAAGCCGCTGCGCATCTGGATGGAAGTCGGCGACAGGGACAACTACAGCACGAACGACAACTTCCACGACTGGGTCCTCGCCAATGAGAACATGGCCAAAGTGCTGGCCGCCAAGGGCTATCATTATCAGTTTGTATTTGCGCGTAACGGCGGACACACCGACCGCGCCGTAAAACAACAAACCCTGCCCCAGGCTCTGGAATATGTATGGCAGGGCTACCCTATCGCGGCACCGAAGAATTGATTGGAATGGTGTCCCGTTGGCCCCTGACAACTTGAAGGGCCAACGCGACACCGCCAGGGAAAAGGCGGGAAAAAATCAGTTCTTAATTTCGACCATTATGATCTCAAGCGGCTTATCATTCAGGTTTTCTTCCTTGTGGGTCTTCGCGGTTCCCCAGGAAGCTTCGCCTGCTTTATGCAGCACAGTCTCTACCTTGCCTTGTGAATCGGTACTGCGCACGTTCTGATCTGTAAGGACTACCGACACCCGATTGAGCGCATGCTCATGCATCGGAATGGATTCATGCGGCCCAACTTTTACCCGCAGAACGCGGACCTGATCGTTTTCAAATTCCAGCTTATAGTGCTTCGGATCCACTTTCAGCACATCCTGGGCGCCACCGGCTTTCTTTCCGGTTCCGGTCTTTTTTAACTCAACTTCGATGATATTGAATGGTTCGTCCGTGGTGACTTCAGGAGAGTGCATGCCGTCAGCGACGCTCCATTTCACCTGCCCCGCTTTCCAATCGAAGTTCTCCGGCTTTTTCCCGCCCGGATACTCAAACCGCTGGCTGCCCGCCTGCAGATAGATCATGATGCGGTTCATTTTGTGTTCGTGGGCCTTACCTTTCACGTGCGGCTTTTCCAGCGCTCGGAAAACGTTCACTTGTTCGTTTTCAAAATACTTCGCGGAGGGTTCCGCGGCTACGCCGGCCAGGGCCGCGAAGCAAATCAGGATCGATGGGTATATTGCGGTTTTCACGACTTGTATCATATCGCACTACAGCAGGTGTGCCCGGTCGCGGCCGCTTCGTCGCGGATGCCTCCTTGGTAATCGCTGGAAACGCCACCGCCTCGCGGAATTGGCGCACGTTCGAGGAAACGGCCGAAAACCGTGTTCGCGGTAGCGCGCTATCGCAAATCGACTCTGCGTGCACAAGAGAAAGTTTTTCACGCAGCCGGAGTTCCAGAAAGAATGACCAGCCGCCGACGATAAATCGGAGACCGGTCTTGCGGGGGTTTAAGGAGCATCGCCCCGCCCTCCATCCGGGCATTTTCGGATTGTGATACCGTCACGGTGCTGTCCTCCGGAATGCTACAGTCAGAGCATGAAGTACCCAGTTGCGTTAATGCCAACCGAAGAAGGGTACAGCGTCTCTTGCCCCGGTCTGCCAGGTTGCTGGTCGCAAGGTGCCACTGAAGAGGAGGCCTTGGCGAACATGCAAGATGCGATTCGCGAATACCTCGAAGTCGCCCGGCAACTGGCCGGTGAGCAGAATTTAAGGGAAGTGGAGATCCTGGCCTAGCGCGTGCCGAAGATACCGGGAATCCCTCATCTCCGGGCCGTGAAAGCGCTCGAAAAGGTTGGCTTCCACGTAGCGAGACAAGGCAAGCATATCGTCATGACCGACGGCATACGGATTGTTACCATCCCAAGGCACGACCCTGTGGATGCACTAACGATGGGTGGTATTGCCCGGGATGCCGGGCTTTCGCCGCAGCAATTCCGCGAACTTCTCTGATTCCCAGGCAGGAGTGACCTCTTTCATCTGCTTTTTCCACCTTCCAAGACGTCACCCCTATACGGCTTTCAAATTACGAAACGTCACAGACCGCTCTCGTTCTTGGTTTGTTCCCAACGGATGAGCGGTTTGGCGCCGTTGCGCCGGATCGCGGCATCAAGTTCATGCGCATCTTCGAGATCCTCAACACGATCCCTGAGCCGGGCGAGTTCGGCTGAGATCTCACGAACTGCCGGATTTAGGTTTATAAGGCTGGTGAGCACGGCAAGAAACGGCAATGTGGCAAAGTCGCCAAGCCAACTCTTGGATGATTGTGGCGAATCGGGTCATCCGTTCACGTCGGCGAGATGCCCTGAAGATCACTCAGTTGTGGATACCAAGCTGAATTGTGGGGTCGGCGGAACGAAGTGATTTATGGCGGAGAGGGGGG
>JANYCV010000288.1 GCA_025360145.1 Acidobacteriaceae bacterium | reverse complement strand
CAAGGAACACCTCGGCCTGCCGAACAAGAAAGACGTGAAAGACGGCGTCATCACCTACAAGATCGCCGCCCACGCCGCCGACCTGGCCAAAGGCCATCCCGGCGCGCAATACCGCGACAACGCACTGAGCAAGGCGCGTTTCGAATTCCGCTGGGAAGATCAATTCAACCTCAGCCTCGACCCGCCGACCGCGCGCGCGTTCCACGACGAAACATTACCGCAAGAAGGCGCGAAGACCGCGCACTTCTGCAGCATGTGCGGCCCGCACTTCTGCTCGATGAAAATCACGGAAGACGTCCGCAAATACGCCGCCTCACTGGGCATCGCCGAGGAAGGAGCGCTCCAACGCGGCATGGAAGAAAAGTCGCAAGAATTTGTGGAAAAGGGCGCGGAGATTTACGCGGAGGCATTAGGTTAGATCACGGGTTATTCGGACGCTGACCCCTTTTCCTTCCACTGACGAAACTAGAGCAAGCTCATGAAACGAACTGCCCTCATCTTGTTCACCGTCATCGCTGTGACTCGGGCCGGTGAGCAGCCCCAGCCGAAACTCGATCTGCACGTTGTTCCCACCCCGATTAAGTCCTACCGGCTCCTGGCGATGAGTATGGATGACGACGGCTTCATTTGGGCTGGGGCCATTCACAAGGTCGTTCACCGATACGATCCACGCACGGGCAGGGTCGAAGATTTCCCCATTCCTTTCCCGGCCACGGCGAGCGCCTGCATCTGCGTCGGCAAGAAGGTGTACATCCTGGGCCAAGCCTATCCCAAGCTCATCATCTACGACCGGGCAGCCAAGAAATTCACGGAGATCGCCTATCCGTCGAGCAAACCGAATGTCTGGTATGGCTCCGAGGCCATCGACGGTCGGCACATTTTTCTTTTTGACCGTGCCGGCGCTGGCGTCATCAAATGGGACACGCAAACCGACTCCGGCAAGGCGGTCCCCTGGCCGTACAAGGCTCCGTTTCCTTCCTTCGGTCGCTTCGAAGCGCAGGACGAAGCGATGTGGTGCAACGTCTGGGAGGCGGGAGGCCAATACCGGCCTCTGGGCATCGCTCGGCTGGACACGGAAAAGAACGAGTTCACTGGATTTCACTCATTTCCATCGGACGATGATGGCCTCAAGCCATTCACAGACGCCGCCACGACCCTGTTCCTTCCCTACACGTTGAAGGGCAAGGTTGTGCCGTTTGACTTCAAAGAAAAACGCTGGTGCAAGTTCCTCGATGTCCCGCAGTTCGGCAAACTCTTCGGGTTCCTCGGCGGGCCGATTCCGCACAAAGGGCGCTACTACTTTTCCCTCAGTACCTACAACGGTACCGACACGGGCTGCGATGGCAAACCATATCATTTCTGCAACGCTATCCTGGAGTTCGATCCGCAAACGCGTCGATTCGCTTTTCCAACTTTGGAGGCGAAAGACGCCTATTTTCAGGTCGCCTACATGCTCAGCGCCAAGGGTGAGTTCTTTGCGACCGGCTCGAACGTACGGGAAAAAGATGGCAAGCTGAATCGAGATCGAGCCGGTGAAGTCGTGTTCTGGCAAACGATGGAGCCTCCTGCGAAGTGAACGCTCGAATTCTTCAAGAAGAACCTGGACAAGACGTTCGCCCCGGGAAGAGAAAACGGGGCAGCGTGGTCGCCGTTGATGCTCGACGGTGTGAAAACAGTGGAGGAATCTCACGAACCGTTGGGCTCGTTTTGATTCTGTCAGTAACCGTTTCGGAAAGTTATACTGCAATCGCAAGTTCACAACCACATTCTTGAGGAGAATGGATCATGACGAAGACAGTGAAAGTAGCCCAGACCGGTGACCTGGCACCTGGAACCAGCAAGGCGGTTCAAGCCGGTGCCGCAAGTGCATCGGGTGGTCGCCGTGCAAGTGGCTGAGCGGATTCGTCTCAAGGAAGGTATTGGAGCAACTGGTGGGCGAGGTGGAGTACCATCGAAAGCGAAACCGCCAGGCCCGCAAATCGCACGAGAAACGGACGCGTCGGCAGTTGCGAGTACGAGGAATTCGATTAACTCCGATGGCACGGTGCCAACGGTTGGATTAGCGCTGTAGGTGTATCCCATCACCATGAAAATCGCACGCCTCGAAACGTTCGTTCTCGGCGACGGCCCGGAGATCGACCCCGACAAGGGCGGCGTCGAACCGCTCGCCTGCATCCGCATTCATTTGGACGACGGCACCACTGGCCTGTCCGAAGTCTTTCGCGTGCCGCCGGGAGTCGTGCTCGCCACGGTCGGCGGACCCGAGACGCACTTCGGCCGGTCGCTCATCGGTGAAGAACTCACGCACCCGGAACGACTCTGGCAGAAAATGTGGGACGCGTTCTTGCACACGAACCGCCGCGGCTGGGAGGTCATGATCCTCGGTGCGCTCGATGTCGCGCTCTGGGATCTGTACGGGAAGCAACTCGGCAAGCCGGTGTGGGAACTGCTCGGCGGCGTGCAGCGCGGAGCGTTCCAGACGCCACACGGCACATCGCCCGTGGTCACGCCCTATTGCACGATCGTTTCGGACGTGTGGGGCGGCAAGCCCATGTTCAAGCAGCAGGTGGCACGCGCCGAGAAACTCGCGGAACTTGCCGGCACTTTGCCCGGCGTAACAAAAACCCCGATAGTAACCGGCATTTCCTTTTTAAAGATGAGGTTATCAAATACAGTGGGTGCCTTCCATTGTATGCCATCCTGGTTAACATACACGCAGGCCGGCTTATCAGGCGTGTATTGGGCGGGAACGTATACCCAGCAGTCACGCGTAGTACCGGGAAAAATCTTACTGTTGCCGAAAGTAAATTTCAATACTTCGCCTTTGGGTACGCCCGGGTGTTCAATGCTGGCCGAATCTATGGGGTATTTAACAGCCGGCTGTGCAAAA
>JANYCV010000277.1 GCA_025360145.1 Acidobacteriaceae bacterium | reverse complement strand
GGCGAACGCCATCGGTACGGCCTGCACACGCGCCAATGAACGAGTAGCCGCTGCCATGGGGATGGCGGAATGCGCGACGACCCATTTTGAGGCCGGGCGCGATGTGCAGATGGCCGGACTGCTGGCCGCATTGCCCGCCTTGTGTGCCAAATGTGCTTTCAACTCTTGCACCAACGGACTGCTGCGTGGGATCGAGCGTTTTTTCAAACTCCCAAAAGGATTTTACAGCGTCTTGCATATCCTCGTGGTTCTGGGTTTCATGGCCCTGGCCCGTATTCGCAGGCCGGAAGGATTGCACCATGTTCCGCCGGGAGAACTGGGCAAAGTGGTTGGCCTTGACCGGGTGCCCGAGGTGCGAACCTTACGGGAAAAGATAGCAGCCATGGCGCACACCGGCACGCCGGATGCGTGGATGAAGGAACTCAGCCGGACCTGGATGGAGGACGATCCCGATGCGGCGGGATACTTGTATGTCGATGGCCATGTCCGGGTCTATAGCGGAAGCGTGGCAAACCTGCCACGGCGCTTCGTCTCGCGGGAGAAACTGTGTCTGCGCGGTACGACCGACTATTGGGTAAACGACGTGCTGGGCCGGCCCTTCTTCGTGGTCTCCAAGGCCGTTACTGAAGGACTGGCCGATAGTCTGGTCAAAGACATCGTACCGGAACTGCTGCGAAGCATCCCCGGGCAACCTTCAGCGGACGAATTGGACGCAGACCCGCTTCTGCACAAGTTTGTTGTCGTCTTTGATCGCGAAGGGGCAACTTACAGTCTATTCCAGCAACTGTGGAAACAGCGCATCGGCGCCTTGACCTATCGCAAGAACGTCAAGGACGTCTGGCCGGAAGATGAGTTTGTGGAACACGAGGTTCCAGTTCCGGGGGGCGGAGTCACGCGCATGAAACTGGCGATGCGGGAAACCAGACTCGGCGCAGGCAAGGAATCCATGCCGGTCAGCGAGGTACGCCGCCTGACCCAAACCGGTCATCAGACGGCCATCATCACAAGTGCGCAGATGTTAGGAACGGTCCTGATCGCAGGCCGGATGTTCTGCAGATGGTGTCAGGAAAACTTCTTCGCCTACATGATGGACCATTTTGATATTGATGGACTTGTTGAGTACGGCACGGAAGCAGTTCCTGGCACTATCTTGACCGTGAACCCTAAATGGCGCGAGATCGACAAGGCGATCAAAACCGCTTATCGAACCGCGCGGGCGCTTATGGCCAAACTGGGCCAACAAACAGGTAAAGAAGAAGCCGGCGCCGGAGTTCAGAAAAAGGCGGAAACCCTCGAAGCGATTCAAGCGGTGCAGACCAGCCTTGACCAGATGCGGGCCGAACGTAAAGCTTTACCGAAGAAAGTAACAATCGATAGCTTGCCCGAAGACCAGCGGCCAACCCAATTGGCACCGCTGAACAAGATCCTCACTAACGCTGTGAAGATGATTGCTTATCGCGCCGAAACGGCCCTGGTAGCGATCTTGCGCCGACATCTGAGAAAGGAGGACGAAGCGCGAGCGCTGGTGCGCGAGTTGCTTGTTTCCTCCGGCGACATTGAGCCCGACAGTGTTGCGAAGACACTGACAGTGTGTATTCACAGAATGGCTAATCCAGCACACGACAAAGCCGTCGCCGCTTTGCTGCAGGAACTGACGGAACAGGAGTTTACTCACCCGGAAACGGCGGCAAAAATGATCTATACTCTGGTCTAAAGTGCCAAGCCGATTCCATCGGGATCAGGAAGTCTGAAGTTCGGCGACGAACAAACGTGAAGAGAATGGCGCTTCCAGAGATGGTGAGGCCCAAGGTGCCAGGTTCAGGTGTTGCCGCACCGATGGATGTTGTCCAAGTGCCGGAATAAGCGTTGGGTCCACCGAAGACTGGAATATTCGGGTTGGAGCCGGGAGCAGGGGCAAAGTCGTAGAAGAGGAAGTCAATCGCGGGAGTGCGCCAGTCAAAGCCGCGGAATCCGCCGTCATCGTCGAACCATAGCACGGGGCCGAAGCCAGTACCCGAGATAAGGTTTGAGGCCAGGAAGCCCAGTTTGAAAGG
>JANYCV010000265.1 GCA_025360145.1 Acidobacteriaceae bacterium | reverse complement strand
AGTCTGGATGACATGCCTGAAGTGGATTGGGATACGCGGCGCTACCCGGATTACAAAGAGTTTCTGAGTGTCGCCAAGCGCCTGGAAGCCACGTTGATTGTGTTTCATCATCGCGAGTTCTCTGCCGATATTGTGGACCGCGCGATTGACGATCTGCCGGCGGCGGGGTTGGACTATGACGACCAACGCGTTTACGAACAGCGGCTGCGGGAGTTGAGCGTTTACGAGGGCTTCACTTGCCTGATTGAGATATCGTTTGACCACAAGGGCACGTTGTATCTTTTCGAGCTTCGAACGGAATGGTTTAGTGAACTGACGCATATATTGGATCAGCTGACGATCACCGACGACGATGCCGATGGCGGTCCGGACGCAGATCCGCTCGGCGGCTACTACTCGAAGAACTAAGCTCATGGCTCGCGTAATTATCGACAAATACCGACCAACCGGACGAGGCGTCCGGTGCGGTCCAGGGGGACCGCCCCACGTCGATTGTCATGAGTCATTCGGCGCGAGAGTCTAGCTTGGCTATGCCACTTCCATCGCGGTGGATCCTGCCCGATCCGGACGTGCCGCCGCAATCGATCGCATCGCGCGTGCTGTGGCATCGGGGGTTGCGAGACCCGGCCGCGGTGGAGCGCTTTCTGAATCCGAGTTTGGACGATCTGCACGATCCCATGCTGCTGAAAGACATGGATCTGGCTGTTGAACGTCTGCAACTGGCCATCGCCGGGCACGAGAGAATTTTGCTTTATGGCGATTACGACGTGGACGGAACTTCGTCTGTCGTGATCCTCAAGAAGGTTCTTGACCTGACCGGCGCACAGGTGGAGTTCCATGTTCCGCATCGGGTGAAAGACGGCTACGGGATGCGGACTGAGGTGATTGATCGGGCCGCGGCATCCGGCGTTGGCCTAGTGATCAGCGTGGATACCGGGATTCGCGCGAATGCCGTTGTGGCGCATGCCCGTACGCTTGGGTTGGATGTGATTGTCACCGACCATCATCTGCCGGAGGCTGAGCTGCCGCAGGCGGTGGCGGTGATTAATCCGAACCGGCCGGACTGCACTTATCCGGAGAAGAATCTCTGCGGGGCCGGGGTTACGTTCAAGCTGATTCAGGCTTTACTTCGGAAGCTGGACTGGCCGGTGGAGCGCGCGGGCCGGATTACCGGGTCGATCCTGAAGCTGGTGGCGCTGGCTACGGTGGCGGATGTGGTGCCGCTTACCGGGGAGAACCGGATCATCGTGAAGCGCGGGCTGGAGGGCTTTCACACGGTTCGCAATCCGGGGCTGCGGGCGCTGCTTCGCGTGGCCGGTATTCAGGACGGCGATTGCCCTTCGGCCGGGCAGGTGGCGTTTCGGATTGCGCCGCGGATCAATGCCGCCGGGCGCATGGCTAACGCCGATGATGTGATCAATCTGTTTCTCACCAGCGATGAGGCTTTGGCGATGAGGCTGGCGGGGCAACTGGACGATTTGAATCGCGAGCGGCAGGAAACGGAGGCCGCGATCACTGCCGCCATTCTGGACGAGTGCATCCAGGCGCCGGTTACCAATGAGAACTTTGCGCTGGTGTTTGCGGGGCGCGGGTGGCATCGGGGTGTGGTGGGCATTGTGGCCAGCCGGTTGGTGGAACGGTTTCACCGGCCTGCTTTTGTACTCAGCGAGGAAGAGGGTACGGGCGTGGCGCATGGATCCGGACGCAGCGCCGCGGGCTTTCATCTGCTGGAAGGCTTGGAGGCGATGGGGGAACTGTTCACCAAGTTTGGCGGGCATAAGCAGGCAGCAGGGTTGACGATGCCGGTGGACCGGATTGAGAGCTTTCGCGCGCGGTTCAATGCTTTTGCGGCCGAGCGATTGTCGGTGGACGACTTCCGGCGAACGGTGGAGATCGATGCTTTGTTGCGGCTGGAAGAAGTAACGGACGAGGCTATTGCCGAGGTGCTTTCGCTGGCTCCGTTTGGGGCTGGAAATAGTGCGCCCGTGTTTGCGGTGATGGGAGCGGAGGTTTGCGGGCCTCCGGTGGTGATGAAAGAGAAACACCTGCGGTTTACGGTGCGGCAAGGCGGGCGCATGATGACGGTGAAGGCTTGGAGCTTCGCCGAACGGGCAGGGGAGTTGCAGGCTGGGGCGCGGGTGGATCTGGCGCTTTGCCTGGAGGAAGACTCCTACTCGCTCAGCCGGGGTTATGCCGGTTGGGGCGCGGTGCTGCGGGATGTGCGGCCGGCGAGCTAATATTCAGTTGTCAAAGAACGTTGGGCTGAACCACAGAGTGGAAACCCGGGATTGCGAAACGCAGCCAATTCTATTTTCGGAGGGCTATTATTGGGTGCCCGGCTCCGAGAATAACTCCCCTATTGCGGGCTGCCCGGCGCGCGCGTGGCATGGCGGGGTATTCGCGGAGGCGGAACGAGGGCGTTCCGCGCGGACCTGGGGTCCGCCCCACCTCGGAACTGGAGTAGCATGGCCTGTAAGTTATGGACTCCTGGTAGAAAATAGTTTCATTCCGACAGGCTCCTAGTTTTCATGCTTCACGGAGTGCTGGTGTCGCGGCGCATGCTGGTGTTGATTGTGCGATTTGCGGGGTTAGTCCGCTCACTGACGGGAGCGGCTCTGTTGGGGCGGTTGTGGCTCCGGGTGAGGCTGTTGCGTGGCGCTCCACTATGGGGTCTTCGACGGGCGGGTTGCGGACTTCGTTTTCACGGCGCTCTTTTTGCGCGGCTCGCAGTTCGCGGATGGCACGGTACCAGGCTCGTTCGATGGTGGTTTCGTAGCGGCGGAGAGTGTCGAAATCGCCGCCGTGGTTCGACATGCAGATTGAGATTCCTTCGTCG
>JANYCV010000198.1 GCA_025360145.1 Acidobacteriaceae bacterium | reverse complement strand
TCCCCTGCCAGCAGCGTGTGCAGATTGAGCCCTCCTAAAGCCAGGCTACCCATACGAATGAAATCTCTCCGGTGCATGGTTTTCCGCTCCCTAATGGTTAACTTGAAATTCCTTGGAGTTCAACACGGTCCAGAGGACCCCGCCGAGCGCCGCTCGCCGGGAACGACCTGCCGCCATCTCCGACTCAATAAATTCTCTTACCGCGCTAAGTTCCCTACTGGAAGCAGAGCGCGAGTAGGAGCCTAGATACATCGCTTCGACAATTCGATCGTCGGACCAGCCCTCCTTGATCCAGGCACCCAGCACGTTATCCGGCGCATCCACCTTTTTCCGCACGGTGTCGCCATTGATCATATGAAGCGCCTGGCTCAGGGTTGGCGTTTTAGAGCGTTCGCAAATGATGTCTCGCCGGGGAAGGCCGAACGCCACCAGGAAGTAGTCGGGAGCGTCGGGGACGTAGAGGTCCATCGCGCGCGTCCCGGCGGGATAGTTGGAAAACGGATGAGCAACCCCGGTAACTTGACTGATCGAGTCAAGTAAAACCTCGGCGGGAAGCTTGCGCACTTCATAGCGAGCGAACAAAAGCCTCTCCAGTTCCGGATTCGCCGCGGGACCGGCCGAACGGGAGGAAAGTTGATAGGTTCGGGAATTCAGAATCAGCCTGTGTAACGCCGTCAGGTGAAATCCGCTGTCTACAAAGAACGCTGCCAGCCGGTCTAGCAATTCCTTGTTGGTTGCCGGGTTGGTGGACCGGAAGTCATCAAACGGTTCCACCAACCCGGCTTGAAAATATTCATGCCAGATGCGGTTCACGGTGGCACGCGCGAAATACGGGTTCTTCGGCGACGTCACCCAGTTAGCGAGAGCAATGCGGCGGTCTTCCTCCGGCCCGAAGCGGGGCGTTTCGCCGCCCAGAAACTTGGCTGCCACGGGCTTCTTCGTCACCGGGTGTTCGACTTCCCCCTCGTCTGCGAGATACCAGGTTCGGCGGTATTCCGCGGGACCATGTTTCACCTGAAGCCTTGCAAAGAACGCCGAAAGACCGTAGAAATCATCCTGTGTGAAGTTTTCCAGTGGATGATTGTGACACTCGGCGCATTCCATCCGAATGCCAAGGAACAGCCGGGAAACGGTGGGAGTCGCTTTCTTCACATCGAACTTCTTCAGCATGAAGTCCGCGGCAGGATGCCAGAAATTAGTGGCGGGCTCCTGAAACGTGTCACCCTCGCTGGTGATCAAATCGCGGACCATTTGATCGTACGGCCGGTCTCCAGCGAGCCGGTCGGACAACCACTCCTTGAATTTCGCCATGGATCGCCCTTGGGAGTTGAGCTGGTTATTGCGAAACCAGTCCTCGAACTTCACGGTCCAAAAACTGGCGTACTCCGGGCGTTTCAGCAGTGAGTCAATCAGTAGGGCGCGCTTGTCAGGCTGCGTGCTTCCTACAAACTGCCGCACCTCCTCACCTGTGGGTGCAAGCCCCACGGTATCCAGATGCACGCGGCGGACAAACTCATTGTCCGTGGTCAGCCCGGCCGGGGGCACGTTTAGTTTTTTCTGCTTTGCGTAGACCAGTTCATCAATGAAGTTGTTGGGAGGAAACGCGGGGAAGTTCGCGCCCGCCTTCTCCTGAATAACGCCAATCTGAGACGCAGCTACGCTCCCCATGCCGCGAGCAAGCACAGTGGTCAAACCGCTTCCCATAGCAGTCGCTACTCCATCCTGTGCGATCGCCGCCACTCTGTCCGCGCTGCTTGAGTAGCGCACCTCGTGAGTCATGTCGCGTGTAGTGCCATCCGATAGACGCCCAATAACGACAAATCGCATTTTGGCGCCGTTGCCCGTAAGCACCTGCTCGGCCGGATACATTTCCAATCGAGTCATCCGAGCGCCATTCGATTCCAGCCTGGCGCCCTCCCGCAGCCACTGGAGAAGAGTCCGGTATTCCTCGGACTCTTTTGTCATCAGGCGGCCGCCGCCGTGAGGAATATCAAAGAGAGGCTTGCGCAGGAGAAGACTCTTCTCAGGGTCAACTAAGTCCACTCTGCGGCCATCGTGCTTTCGCACAACCATCTCATGATCCGCTGCCACATCGTACCCGAACAGAGACAGCTTGAACCCATTCTGGCCGGCCGGAGAGCCGTGGCAACCTGAGCTATTACATCCTTTGGTGGTGAATACGGAAATGACATCGGGCGAAAAGCGGACCAAAACCTTGGAGGTTCCTTCGCCTACCTTCACCTGAGTGGCACTGCGGAGCGATGCCAGATGAACCTTGATTTCAGTGGTCCCAGGCCGTTGTCCGGTGATGAGGCCCGCGGCGGCATTGACTGCCACAATTTCAGGAACGGAGACCGTGATGCGGCACTGGCTGGTGACGTCCTCCTCCTGGCCGTCCGCGTTTTTAGCCAGAACCAAGAATCGTTGCGACTCGTCCGCTTTTGAAAGAACGATGTCGCCGGGTACGATGCGGAGTTGCGACCACTCCGTCGCTCTGATTGGTGCCGCTAACGCGAGAATGCAGGGAAGCCAAGCAAAACGCAGCATAGTGGTCTGACCATCAGTTACCCCCTAATTTAACCGACATCTTTGGTAGTGTCAACAGTCGCCGATTCTCTTGCAGCGATTTCGGAACGTGGGGCGCGATCTCCCGTAACGCTCCCAGACTGCGGATGAGCCGGTGGCGCCAATCGAGGTCATGATCGATTGGCATATCTACCAGTAATACTACTGGTAGATCGAGACGAAGTCAAGGGTATTGCAAGATTTGCAAAAATGACTTGGAGTAGATCAGGCTGGGAACTTGCCGCAGTTTCAGTGGGTTAATGGGGCAAGCTCAGGAACGTTACGAAATCGCTGATTGAGTCATCTAAAATGTGACCGTAGCCTATACGGCTGGGTCAATTTAAATAGTAACCGAAACAGATTTTCACGGGAAGTGCCGAAAGGTCCGGGGATGGACATGCACTCACGTGAACAGTATTCAGCCCGCGCTCGAGAGGACTACAGCAAAGCGCGGCAAGCCACGGCTGCTCAACGAAGCGCGAAAACGGACGAAGCTCATTCGAAAAGTATTGACTGGCAAGCTGGCGCACCCGCCAATGCCGGAGCCGGGAAAGCGGGGTCCACTCAAGGCAACCTATGGAGCCGATGTTGTGACGGCGCTGGTGAAGCTCTGGGAGATTTTCGATTATCCCTGTGGGCAACGGCTGGCGCCTGCGGTTAGGGAAAAACTGCGCAATGCAAACGAAGTGCAGTGCAGCAAGGAGGTAGCCGCCAAACTGATACACATTGCGCCCAACACCATGGACCGGCTGTTGGCGCGCGAAAAGCAAGTGCGCCGATTGCGGCAGAACCGGAATCCGTCAACGCATCCACTTCTGTATCAGAAGGCCCCCGTCAAATTTACCGCTGAGTGGGACACCGATCAGAGCGGCAACTGACAAGTGGACTACGTGCCATGCTCGGCACACCGGGGCAGACTCCCGGTCTGGGCGAAACGCCCAAGTCGCGCTCTCGCGCCAGTTCTCAACTCCTACAAGCGACAGAACGCCAGTTTACCCGCGCCCGATAAACGGCATCTTCGTAGCCATCACCGTAATAAATTCCACGTTGGCGTCCAGCGGCAGATTCGCCATATACAGCACCGCATCGGCCACGTGACGGACATCCATCCGCGGTTCCACCTTCATAGATCCGTCCGCCTGCGCGGCGCCGATAGACATTCGCGCCGTCATCTCAGTAGCCGCATTCCCGATATCGATCTGTCCGCAAGCGATATCAAAATCACGCCCGTCCAGCGAAATGCTCTTCGTCAGCCCGGTAATCGCGTGCTTGGTAGCGGTGTAAGGCGCGGAGTTCGGCCGCGGCACATGCGCCGATATCGATCCGTTGTTGATAATCCGCCCGCCGTGCGGATCTTGCGACTTCATCATCCGGATCGCTTCCTGCGCGCACAGAAATACGCCCGTCAGATTCACGCTCACCACCGCGTTCCATTGTGCAAAGCTCAAATCTTCCATTGGAATACCGGGCGCACCGATACCCGCGTTATTGAATAAAACATCCAACCGTCCAAATGTTCGATGCGCCGCCGCGAACAGCGCCTTCACTGCATCGGGATCGCCAACGTCGGTGGGCACCGCCAGCATCTGCCCGCCCGAATCCGCCGCGAGCGCCGCCGTTTTTTCCAGCTCCTCCGCCCTTCTCCCGGCCAGTGTCACCGAATATCCAGCCGACTGCAGCGCAAGCGCAACCGCCCGTCCCACGCCGCTTCCCGCCCCTGTCACCAGTGCGATCTTGCCCTTATTTGTCATATTCAGATCGGCTTGAGGGACACGGTGCACAACGCGCGGCCCTCAAGCCCGGTTCCCTACTTGGTCGGCTTTGCCGGAGCTTTCGGTTTCTTTTTCTCTTTCTTGCGATCTTGTCCTTTTGCCATAGTTCTCCTTTATGGTTTGCTCAGTTGAATAGAGCGTAACTGATAGTGACAGTTTTTGCCCTCCGCCGTCCAGACTCCACCTATTTTCCCTGTAATTCCGCAAGCTGCCGGTCCTGCACCCGGCTCAGCAGTAGTACCGAACAGGTGGCGCCAATAGTCGCGAAGAACATGTCCCACTGGGTGTCCCAAACGTCTCCCTGCGTGCCCAGAAATGCGGTGGACGCCGCTCCCGACGCCAACGCCGTCCACCACTCGATGAACTCATAGGTAACGCTCAGCGCCATGCAAATGCACACGGCGATGAAGCCCAACCAGCCCCCGGGGCGCAACGGCGTCTTGCGCAGCAGTATTTCGCGCGCAATCATCGCCGGCACAAAGCCTTGCGCAAAGTGCCCCACCCGGTCATAGTGGTTTCGCGAAAGATGCCAGGCATCGCGAATCCAGTTGAACAGCGGCACCTCCGCGTAGGTGTAATGTCCGCCCACCATCAGAATCATGGCGTGAATCGCAATCAGAAAATATACCAGTGTGGTGAACCGGAACTTGTTGTAATTCACAATCAGAAGCGGAATGCCGATCAGCGCCGGCAGCACTTCAAGCAACCATGTAAAGTAGTCGTGCGGATCCACCGCCGACCACGCCAGCACAAGCCAAACCGCGGCAAGGAATATAAGGTGACGTCGCAATCAAATCTATTGTGCCACGCTCCTCCACACACTCCCATCCGAACAAATTCCGTGTAGCGCTTCGCCGCTCTCGCGATATCCGCCTCAGCCCAGGAAAATCGCGTAGCCCCTAGCTACCGCGTGAAGTTGAATATCCACGGCGGCTACAGCATCACCGGCCGGGATACTTTCCGCGCCGGAAACACAATTCCCTAAGCTAAGTATGTGCTCGAATCAGGTAATTACTACGGCAGCAGCTAGGTGGGGCGGGCCCCCTGGCCGGCGCGGGACGCCCTCGTCACGCTGCTGGAAGCG
The DNA here is from genome assembly GCA_025360145.1 of Acidobacteriaceae bacterium. Classification (GTDB taxonomy): domain Bacteria; phylum Acidobacteriota; class Terriglobia; order Bryobacterales; family Bryobacteraceae; genus JANXXV01. The sequence continues at coordinate 3,284 of JANYCV010000198.1, read as the reverse complement.
GGACGAAGGCGCCAATTACCCACCTGAGTCAAGCACATGCCCAGCATTCCTCACATAACCAGAGCCGCTTCCGCGACTCAGGGGCTCGCACTACAACTACGCGGAAACCGGGGTGAACATCGAGGCGCGGCTGCCCGACAACAGCCGGATCTTTCTCAGCGCCGGCCCCGATAGCAGCTTCCTCCTCCCCGCAATCGCCTCCATCCGCATCGCCGTAAATACCATCCTGTCGCCAGGGAAGCCCGCAATGGCGGCCTGCATTGACGACTGGTCATCAATGCAGAATGACAGCCGATTCCGCCCCAGCGCGTACACTGAAGAATTAATGAACGCAAGCGAAACCGTCACGGAAACTCAAAAACTCCAACCGGAGAAAGCCATCTTCACCGTTCTGGTGGCCATCAGCTTTTGCCACCTGTTGAATGATCTGGTACAGTCGCTCATCCCTGCGCTATACCCGGTTTTGAAGGACACCTTTCATCTGGACTTCGGCCAACTGGGGCTAATCTCGCTGACCTACCAGTTGACCGCCTCCCTGTTGCAGCCAGTCGTCGGCCTCTATACGGACCGCCACCCGATGCCCTACTCCCTGCCCATCGGAATGACCTTCACGCTCGGCGGACTGTTGCTGCTTTCGGTCGCCCACACCTACCCCATGCTGCTGGTGTCCTCGGCATTGGTAGGCTTGGGCTCGGCGGTCTTTCACCCCGAATCTTCGCGCCTGGCCCGCATGGCATCGGGAGGCCGGCACGGACTGGCCCAATCCGTCTTCCAGGTGGGCGGCAACCTGGGGTCGTCGCTCGGGCCATTACTTGCGGCATTCATCGTAGTTCCCAGGGGCCAATCCAGCATCGCCTGGTTCTCCCTCGCCGCTCTGCTGGGCATCGTCATCTTGAGCAACTTAGGCGCCTGGTACAAAGGCCATTCCGCAGCCAGGGCGAAGACGCACGCAAAACGCCCCGCCGCTCAGCCCACACTGTCCCGAAGAGAAATCGCCATCGCCCTGGCAATTTTGATCGCGCTGATTTTCTCGAAGTACTTTTACCTGGCGAGCCTCGGCAGCTACTACACGTTCTACCTGATCCACAAATTCCATGTTTCGGTGCAGAGCGCCCAAATCCACCTGTTCGTCTTCCTGGGCGCGGTGGCAGCCGGAACCATCATCGGCGGCCCGGTGGGCGACCGCATCGGCCGCAAGTACGTCATTTGGGGATCGATCCTGGGCGTTCTCCCATTCACTCTACTGTTGCCCTACGCCGATCTCTTCTGGACGGGCATCCTGGTAGTCCCCATCGGCCTCATTCTGGCTTCGGCATTCTCGGCGATTCTGGTATACGCTCAGGAACTGCTGCCCGGCAGAGTCGGCCTAATCTCGGGTCTCTTCTTCGGATTCGCATTCGGCATGGGAGGCATCGGAGCGGCGCTGCTGGGCCGTTTGGCCGACCGTACCGATATCGAGTTCGTCTACCACGTCTGCTCTTATCTACCAGCAATCGGGCTGCTCACCGGATTTCTGCCAAATCTGGAGAAGACCAAGTTCCGGCTGCGACCATCTAACGCGTCATAATCCGGTGTGCCCGAATCACCCGAACCACGCTGGCCGCCGCCGCAATTTCAAGTGAAACGCGGATTACTCCCGCGAACGCGAGCATGATCTGGTGACTGCCCCGCCGCCTCCAAATCGAAATTCGCAAAGCTGGGTATGAGCTTGAGTCAGGTAATCGGCTCAGGTTGGGCAGTCCCCCTGGATTGCGCGGGACGCCCTCGTTTCGCTGCCGGAAGCGGGAGGCAGGGTCGCCGCGGGGGAAAGGGGCCAGCCCCGCGAAACGCGGCTAGACCGTACACACCTGAGTCAAGCACATACCCAGCTTCGCGAACACGAGATACCAATCCACCCGACTCTCCGGATTCTTCTGCGCGGAAATCAAAGGTGTGCCATAATGCTTCCACTATGCAGAAACTCATACCGGCGGTCCTAATCCTGGGATCGTTGCCTCTCACATTCCTTGTCGCGCAGACGACCCACGGACCTGTGGATGTTAGCCCCGCGATTCACCATGATGTTTCCCCGGCACTGCATTCCATGGCCTCCTCTTCGCGCGGAGCCGAAACCCGGCGCGAAAAACCTTTGCGGCTCATCCCGCAAAACCAAATAGTGACGAATGGACCTGACCCCGTAGTGCAAGCCTTCTCCGGCCCCAGCGTTGCCACTACCCCCGGCCTGAATTTCGCCGGCGTGGGAAATGGAGACTACGGATTCGCGCCGAATGCCGCACCGCCCGACACCAACGGCGCAGTAGGCGCAACGCAGTACGTACAGTGGGTGAATGAGAGCTTCGCGGTGTTCAATAAGGCCACGGGAGCGATCGTAGCTGGTTTTCCCAAGGCCGGGAATACGCTCTGGTTAGGCTTCGGCGGCGGCTGCGAAACAAATAACGACGGCGATCCGATTGTCCAATACGATAAGGCCGCGAACCGCTGGATCATGACGCAGTTTTCCGTAACGACTACGCCGTATCTGCAATGCGTGGCCGTCTCCACCACTTCCGATGCAACGGGCACATACAACCGGTACGCATTCTCGTACGGCACCACCCAATTTCCCGATTATCCGAAATTAGCCGTTTGGCCCGACGCTTATTACATATCGTTCAACATCTTCAATAACGGGACGACGTTCGCGGGCTCGAAGGTTTGCGCCTACGACCGTTCCAGTATACTGTCCGGCGCGGCGGCTACCCAGCAGTGTTTCCAGTTGAGCACCAGCTACGGCGGCTTGCTGCCTTCCGATCTGGACGGAGCGACCGCTCCGCTGACGGGAACGCCGAATTTCTTTCTAAATTTCGGTTTCAACAGCTTGAATCTCTGGAAATTCCACGTCGATTGGACGGCTCCCGGCAGCTCGACTCTCACCGGTCCCACGAATATTCCCGTGGCTGCCTTCACGGCGGCGTGCGGGGGCGGCGGGGCGTGCATCCCGCAGCCCGGTACCAGCCAGGCACTCGATTCGCTGGCAGACCGCCTGATGTACCGCCTAGCCTACCGGAAATTCCCCGACGGGCACGAAGCCCTGGTGGTGAACCACAGCGTAAAGGTGTCGGGAACCAAACGCAGCCAAGTGACCGGCATTCGTTGGTATGAGTTGCGGAATCCGAACGGCACGCCTTCCATTTTTCAGCAGGGCACGTTCAGTCCAGACAGCACCAACCGCTGGATGGGCAGCATTGCCATGGACAAAGTGGGCAATATAGCCCTCGGGTACAGCGCGTCCAGCGGAAGCGTTT
>JANYCV010000188.1 GCA_025360145.1 Acidobacteriaceae bacterium | reverse complement strand
ACCTTGGGCTACTGCCGTAGTAATTATTTGAGTCAAGCACATACCCAGCTAAATGCGTTAACAGAACAACTGATAAAGGGAATGTAACCCTTCTTGCTTCGGGCTGGCGTGCCTACCCCAGCAGCGCAACTTTTAAGCAATCACTAGAATCAGACGCGCTCAGGGTACCATCGGCAACTTGATTACGCTAGTCAGCCGGGCAGGGACATTGTGCCATTTATCAAATATCCAGTAAGGGAATTTGTCGATGGCCTAATCGGCAGTTAGCAAGAATCAGCGAGTTCCAGCGCGATCTGACTTGGCTAAGCCTTGTTTACGAGGCATTTCATTAGAGGGATGGCACGGCAGATACCAGAAGAAAGCTCCTCATTTTGGACTTTTTTAGTTGCACTGAGCCAGTACAAGTCACCGGTGCAACCGGCAGAAGCAATCGCTGTGCAATTGTCTATGCGAACAAGACCAAGAGGACTCTTCGACGGGATTTGGCGCAGTCGATCGATCTGCAACTGATCATTCTTGATTCAGAAAAGCAGACCATCGCCCCAAACAAGAATCTAGTGGACGCCCCCCTGCCGGGAAAGGCACCCACAAGTCCGCAAACCCGCGAAAAGTAACGAATATTCAATGACGGCGCGGAACATAAACGGGAAGACGTAACCGCCCGGGATGGATCGGGCGGATCACTGTCATATAGCTGGCGAAGGGTCTGATAAGCTAAGTTTCGGATGTTGAAAATCGGAACCGTGAAATGGAAAGGGAGATGCGGCAAGCATCAGGGATACGACCCGGAGCAAGACGGAGAGGGCGGCATCCGCGGCGGTTGCGGGCGATGCCGGTTATTGCTCGACATCTTCCAGCATCACACCCGGCTGGTTCGGGCGATGCGGGAGTTTGGAACCTCCGACGAGCGGCAAAAGCCGTCGCGAAGGAAGACACCGGAAGAATTCCAGACCATGCTTTTCGACATGGCCGACTAGCCGTAGGGCCGCCTGATCCTTCAGCCGGCCTTCAGCACTTCCCGTATCCGGCGGGCCACAATCTCGTCCTCTCCAGGTTGTAGAGTCCACACTCCGATCACCAGCCCGTTGTCGAGCCCTGGGGTTACTTCAATCGACGGGTCGCCCTCGCGGAGCTTCTTCTGGATGTCGGCCAGCGAGGTTTTGATATCGCCGCCGGGCCAGGTAATCTTCAGGTGCGGGACGTGATTGGCTATCGCCCCCATCCATGTTTCGGTCTTGATTCCCTTGATGGACTGAACGCTGTCGCCGATGAGTTTGACGCGCTTTTCGTATTCACGCCAATCGGCTGCATGATCGCGCTTCATGAACACTTCTAGCGCCACCATCATCCCGAGCATCTCTTCTTTGTTCACCTTCAGTCCGCGGCCCACCGTATCGCTATTCGGCGAACTGTTCAGCCGCGCTGCCTTGATCAGATCCGCGCGACCCAGTAAAAGACCGGCGCTTTGCGGACCGCGAATTCCCTTGCCGCCAGAAAAAGTCAGCAGATCCCAGCCCATCTTCACGTACTTGGTGATGTTCTCCACCGGTGGCGTGTCGGCGGCCGCGTCATTGAACGCCGGGATGCCGCGCTTCTTCCCGAACGCGATGAACTCATCCGCTTTGATCTGGCCGAGCGGTTCGTTCGCGTTGAAAAACAGCATCATCGCGGTACGGTCATTCGCGGCGCGCTCCATCTCGTCGCGGGTTTCAAACTCGATCAACTTCACGCCGCAGGTGCGCACTGCATGATCGTATCCGTACCGGTGCGACTTCTGGACCAACACCTCGGTCTTCATACCGGAGGTATCCGGTAAGCGCTGAATGAATTGCGCATTCTCTCCGGTAAGGCATGCGGCCGTGCCCACTACCAGGGCTCCCGCCGCGCCGGAGGTCACCATGGCCGCTTCCGAACCGGTCAACGCCGCAATACGCTTGCTTACAGCATCTTGTAACTCATTCAGCCGGACGAATGACTTTGAGGCGAAATTAATCGCATCCATCACTTCGGGCCGCATGAGCGATGCGCTCAACGTAGTGTACGTGCCGGCTCCGTTGATGAATGGTTTGACGCCGAGTTCGTGGAAGTAGTCACGCTTGACGGCCGCTGCCGCGGCTCCGCCAAACACTCCGCCTAGAACGCCTCCCAGAACGGGAACACTCGATAACGATCTGAGAAAGCCTCTTCTGTCAAACATTGTCTACCTCCCTCTTATTGTCTATTTCCGCTCACCGTCTGCACGATTCCGCGCCACTTCCGGACAACTAACTCGGCCAAGTTCAACAATACCGCAAGTCCCAGCAGGCCGGGCCAAAGTTCAAGCGTGGTGCTGACCGATTTCCCTCCCCCGTCGAAAATCTGATCGGGACTGGGATTAAAGCGGCCTCCGGTAAACGCAGACACCTGGCGCAAGAGAGCTTCGTTCGAGCCGAATTCGTTAAGCTCTTCTTCCTGCCTGTACAAACCGGTTTCCGGAAAGAGCCGCGAATCGTCCAGCGGCCGGACGCGGAAGAGCCCCTGCCGCGTTCCAATGGCCACTTCGCCGTGGAACGAACCTTCGGCGGCCTTACGCACCGGAACGGGCTTCTGGAATCCATCGGGACCGAAGACGAAAATTCGCGGGATCGCCGCAGGCTCGGCGATGTGGCGCGCAAGGCGATAATTCACCACTAGATTGCCACTGGAGGCATCGTATTCCAGCGTGGCTTCGCCCGATTGCGAGTGTGGCAGAAGGTCGCGAAACACGTTGACCCAAAACTTATCGAACCCATTCCAGGTAATCCACTTCTCTGCCCAACGGCTTTTCGCGTCTGAGGCAAAGACGGCCGTCCGGCCAAGCCCAAACTGCCAAGAGGACAGCAGCGGATCTTTCTTTTCGATACTCAAAATGGTATCCGCCGTCGGCTTGGCAACGAACTTGACATAGCCCCGCAACGGCGGTGCGCTTGCCATATCGATGCCGGTGAGGAGATCGGAATTCTTCATCACCACCGGCAAAATGGCCCGTTCGATGGCGGTGGATCCAGTGTGCTCCATCACGTCCTTCAATAAAATCTGTTCCAGACCCGATGGGTCCGTTAGGAAGTAGGCCTTCCCGCGTGCGGCTGTCGCGATCTTTTCGAGGTAGGCGCGATTGACGTCCTGGCCCAGGCCCACCGTGGAGATAGTGACCTTGTTGCCGGCCGCCTCCTTTGACAGCGCCATGCTATCGCCCTCTTCCGATATACCGTCCGTCAACAGCACGATGTGCTTGTAGGTGGCAGTGATGGGCGCAATTTTGCGATACGCCTCTGAGAGAGCCGGTGCGATTTGAGTTCCGCCATCCGGCGTGATGCCGGCTATCAGGCGCTTGATGGCGGTCCGGTCTTCCGCCTTGCGGATGGGCACAGCCCACTGGAACGAATTATCGAAGATGAGCACACCCACCATGTCCGTGGGGCGCAAGTTTTCGATGACGCCGATGGCGGACAGGCGGGCGAGTTCCATTTTGCGGCCTTCCATGGACGATGACTTGTCCATGATGAGGACCACGCAAGTGCCTTCAGGCGAACGCGGGGGGGCAAGTTTTGCCGGCAGTAGCCGGTCCAGCGCGTCTTCCGTCTTCTTGTTTTCCGCATAGACGTTGCGTTCGCCACCGATTACCAGAACACCTCCGCCCTGCTTGGCGAATTCCTCCAGCGCTTCCTTGCGGGCGGCGGGGATGCTCTCAAGATCCCAGTTGTTGAACACCACCAACTGGTAGTCGTTCAGATTGCCTTTCGTGGGATCGGAGGAACGCTGCACGTCGAACCGAGCCGCCTGCAGAGTGTCCAGAAGATTCGCCTCTGTGCCAGCAGGGTCCTGCGAAATGTACAATACTCGCGGACGGCGGAGGGTGATGGCCTGCTCAAACCGGACGTCTCCCGCATCGGCGGTTCGCACGGTGCCGGAGATATCCACCGCCCCATCGGTATTCAAGCTGGCGTGAACACGAAGCTGATTGTTGCCCGGCTCCAGAGATACCGGACTCGTGCCCAGGACCTTGCCTTCCGCCGTGAGTTCCACCGTGCCCGCGGCTTTCTTCGGTGAGCTGACCACCAGGTCTATCGAAAACTTTTCGCCGGTGAACGCGAGCAAAGGAAGGCTGATGGATTCCACTCGCAAATTGGGGCGTGGACGGCCCGCCAAAGCGATGGTATCGATGGGGACGCGTAACTGTTGCGCCAGCCACGAAGCGCGCGCGATGCTGCCGTGGTTCTCATTGCCGTCGGAAAGAAGCACCACGCGCGGAACCATGCCTCCCGGGAGCGCGGCGATGGCCTCGCGCACCGCTGCTTCCAGGTCAGTACCGCGGCCCGCTTCGCCGGAAGTCGGTTGCAGAGTCCACTTGCGATTAAATTCGCCGGACAACGGTTGCCGGGACGACCGCGCGAACGGGATCACACGCATCCAGTGTCGGCCGCGAGCGGCGTCGATCTTCGTGGCAACATCCGACGCTCGGACAAGGTCGGCGGGCGAAATACTGGCCGAAGTGTCCACCAGCACCGCCACTGCGATCTTCGATTCCGGAAGCGTGAGGCGTGGCTGAGCGATGGCTATCAGGATGGCGAGCAGAACAGCCGCCTTCAGCAGCAGGCCGATTCGCTGTGGTGTGCGCTTCCAGACTATTAAAACCCAGCCAATCGGCAATACGGCGAGCAGCAGAACCCAACTGCGATCAAACGTCATGAAGCCCTCCGCAGCGGGTTCCCGTCAGCCAGTCGTTCAGCGCCGGCTACGTGAAATCGAGTGCGTCCGAACAGCAGCCATTCGATGAGCAGGCCGAGGCCTCCGAGCAATGCCAGAAACGGCCACAGATCCCGCACCGAGGCTTCCGTCACCCTCGACGGCACGCCGCGCTTGGCCGAAGCCGGCGGCTGCCAAACCGCCTCGCCCACTTCCGGCAGAGTCAGCGAATAGACCTGTTCGCGATCCGCGGTAACCACGCGCACCGTGCCGGGCGTGCCGGAGAAGAACCGCAGACTCTGGCCGTGCATCGTGAACGGTAGATTCTGCTGGTTGGATGAGATCACCTTCACGTTTTCCGGGCCCACGCCGGATTCCAGAGGAACGGTTACCGTGCCGGCGGTGCCGCCGTAGACTTCCCACCGGCGGAACGCTTCCGGGTCCATCCAACGTAATATATTCGCGAAAAGCAATGGCGTGGTCAGATCGAAACGCATGGCGGATTTTCCGGGATGGAAGCCCAAAACCACCATTCGGGACGGCGAAGGACGCGCCAGAATAACCGGGCCGCCTTCCACTTCGGCAACGGAAATATCGCCGGCGGCGGGCGCGAACACTTCCGACGATTCCAGCTTCCATTGTTTGGTGCGGAGCCCTGTGCCGAGTTCATGATCGGAGCGCCAGCGCACTACGGGGACGTTCGTCACGGTAGCGCGAACTGGCACCGGCGAGCCTTGTGCGGGCGGCGCAATCCAAATGATGCCTCCTTTGGGGAGTTGCGGCGGGTGGAAACGGTCAAGGATAGTGATGCGCGCGTCGCGGTCTGTTTTGAATTTCGAAGGAGACAGGTAGTCCGCCTCAACCAGAGCGTTTGCCGCCAGAACAGGACGCAGCAGTTCAGGTTCGTCCGAATAGACATCCACTTTTAAGGGTTTTTGCGAAGGCAATTCGAGGATGGCGCGATTGTCCTCGGCAAGGGCATCGTCAATCAGCAGCCGCACTTCCAGCCAACCGGCGGCGCGAGTCCGGAAATGGAACGTAGCCTCTTCGTCCTTTCCGGGCGCCAGATGCAAACGGCGGCTGCCGACGAGGGCGCCACCGAATTGCAGGCCAATCGGTACGTTACGCGCAACCGTTCCGTAGTTTCGCACGGACAGGAAAACCTCCCACAAACCGGGATCGGCAATGGAGCGGCGCAGGCCGATCTTCCGCAAGCCGCAATTCTCCACTACATCTTTGATCGGAAGAATTCTGAAATTGTTGACGGCGGTAGCCTGCAGCGCGCCGTCTGATTCCAGCACACGCCCGGTGCCCACGTAGACGATGTCGCCCGCGCGCGACGCATGCAGCTTCTCCACTTGGGCAGCGAAGGCCAGCGCCTGTTCCAGATTCAGCGCGGCAGCTCCAGGCCGCGATTCGCGGATTGCCGCTTCCAGAACCTGACGGTTCGATTCAAGTCCGGTTGCGGGCGTGGCCAGCCCATCGGCGCGCACCACCATGACCCGGTCCGAGGATGGCAGTGCGCGGATGAAGGACCGTGCGGCAGCCTTTCCCTGATCGAGCAGTGTGCCGGTGCGGGTGCGGGCAGCCGTCCAGGACGACGTATCCAGAATCAGTACATGATCGCGGCCGCTTTTTTCGCGGCTTCCCAATCTGAGTTGCGCGATGGCCAGCAGCAGCAGCGCGATGCTGAGCAACTGGAGAATCAGCGACAGCGGTTGCTGGATCTTCCGGCGATGCTTCTGCACCGTGGGTTGTTCCGTACTAACCCAAAAACGCAGGGTGGCGACGGTCTGCTTCCGCCTGGAGCGATTCAAAAGATAGAGAGTGACCACCAGGGCGGAGGCGGCGCCAAACAGCGCCATAAACTCCATCATGCTCAGATTGAGGAAGAACATGGGATCCTACTGAAGGCCCCCTGCGCGAATGATGGACCCGAAAATCGCATCTTCCAGCGGCATTGCCGTAGGGAATCCCACGTAACGGCCTCCATTTCGTTGCGCCATAACCTGCAGGCGGCGGGCGTACGCATCGAAAGCGGTGGTGTAGCGGGCGCGCGCCCCGGAATCCAAGTCCATTTCCATATGGCTACCGGTCTCCGCATCGATGAGCTCTAGTTCCCCGTCCCACGGCGGCTCGCGATCCTCAGGAGCCCACAGGTGGATCAAGAGCAGCTCATGACCGAACTCCGCCAGATACTGCAGAGGTTTTTCGGCATCTTCATTATCCAGGAAGTCCGAGATGACGACAACCAAACCGCGCTGCGGATAGCTGGAAACAAACTGGCGGGCCACTTGCAAATAGCTGGTGTGGCCGGTGGCTTCCAGGTTCGTGAGGAAATTTACGGCCGGAACAAAACGGTGGCGGCCACCGCTGCATTGAAACGAATCCCCCAGCGTTTCGCGAAAGGGCTGGATACAAATGGTATCCAGGCGAACCAGACCTACATAGCAAAGCGCTGCTGCCAGCTTGCGCGCATATTCAAACTTCGTAACCGCGCCGGTCGACATGGATTTACTTGTGTCAAGCAGCACCCGCACCGGAATTCGCGGCTCCACTTGAAACATCTTCAGGAACAGTTTGTCCAAGCGCATATACGCGCGCCAGTTCACCGCCCGTAAATCGTCGCCCTGATGGAAATGACGGTGGTCGAGAAATTCCTGGCCCGGGCCGGCAAACCGCGATGCATTGTGGCCGCCCACGAGCCCAGGAAACGACTTCTGCCAATAGATGGTCAGCCGTTCAAGCTTTTCTAAAAACTTCTGGTCGATCAACGGCTCGCGCGCCATTTAAACTCCTGTGGAAAGTCTACACCGTGGCGGCAGTCACGCTTTGCACAATTTTTTCAAGAAGAGTTTCCGGCGTCTGCCCATCGGCATGAGCGTCGAAATTCAAGATGATGCGGTGGCGAAGAACAGCGCTGGCAACCGAGCGAAGATCGTCAGTGCTCAGATTAAAGCGGTTATTCATCAGTGCATGAACGCGGCCGCATTCCACAAGCGCCTGTGCGCCGCGGGGCGAACTTCCGTAACGGATATATCGATTCGCCAGGTCGTGTGCCCCGTCGGACCCCGGTTGCGTGGCCATCACCAGATCCACCGCGTATTCCTGGACGTGAGGCGCCACCAGAATCTGCCGGCATCCGGAACGGAGTTGAAGGATGCCCTCGCGGTCCAGAACTTGCGAAAGCGGCGTTTCTTCCTGTTG
>JANYCV010000171.1 GCA_025360145.1 Acidobacteriaceae bacterium | reverse complement strand
GGCGGATCAAGGTCGAGATTGCGTCGGTGCGTGAGACTGTTTTCACGCACAAGGATCTCGACGTGATCGCGCGCACGGGTGTGTTGAAGGGCATGGCCGAAGTGCTCGAGCTGAAGAGCAACGAGCGCGCGCTGATCTGGGTCGATGGCCGCTTCGACAAACTGTTGAAGCCCGGCTTCCACGCGGTGTGGACGGTCTTCCGCAAGGTGCGCGTCGAAGTGAGCAGCGTTGATGCGTTGCGTTTCGAGCACGCCGAGCTGCGCCAGATTTTTCTGGCGGGCGCGCTGAACGGCCTCGCGGAAGTCGCCGATGTGAAGGACAACGAACGCGCGCTGCTGTGGGTGGACGGCCGTCTCGAAGACGTGCTGAAGCCCGGCCTGCATGCGTTCTGGTCGGTCTTCCGCAAGGTTCGCATCGAGGTCGTCAGCGCCGAAGCGGTGCACTTTGAACACGCGCAACTTCAAGCGATCCTGCGTGGAAAGGGCGCGGCGCTTGATGTTCAAGTGCTCAACTTAAAGGACGACGAACGCGCGCTGATCTGGTCGGACGGCCGTTTCGAAGCCGTGTTGAAGCCGGGCGTTTACGCACTGTGGAACGTGTTTCATTCCGTGCGCGTCGAAGTCGTCAAGACCGGCACGGTGCGGTTCGAACACGTCGAGCTGCCCGCGATCCTACAGGGCAAGGGGGTCGCGGAGACGCTCGAGTTGTTCGCTGTTGAACAGGGCCACATTGGCCTGTTCTTCAACGACGGCGCGTTCGTCTGCGAACTCAAGCCGGGTACGCACGCGTTCTGGCGCGGCGTGAAGCGCGTGCGCGTGCATGCACTCGACGTGCGCGAACAGGCGCTGGACATTGCCGGCCAGGAGATCATGACGGCCGACAAGGTCACGCTGCGGTTGAACGCGGTCGTGTCGTTCCGCGTGGCCGACGCGCTGAAGGCGGTGGCGGGAGTCGAGGACTTCAAGCAGGCGCTGTACCGCGAGGCGCAGTTGGCGCTGCGTGCGGTGATCGGCGCGAAGGATCTGGACGCGCTGCTGGTGGAGAAGGACGCGGTGGCCAGGGAGTTGGAAGGCCTCGTGAAGAATCGCGCGACGGCGCTGGGCGTCGAAGTGCTGGCGCTGGGCATCCGCGACGTGATTCTGCCCGGTGAAATGAAGGATCTGCTGAACAAGGTCACCGAGGCGCGCAAGGCGGCCGAGGCGGCGTTGATCACGCGCCGCGAAGAGACGGCCGCGATGCGCATGCAGGCGAACACGGCGAAGATCCTGGAGACGAGCCCGATCCTGATGCGACTGCGCGAACTGGAAGCGCTGGAACGGATCGCCGGCAAGACCAACCTTCAGGTCATGCTCGGCGAGAAAGGGCTGGTCGATACGGTCGTCAAGATGATGTAGGTAATTGACGCGCCCGCGCGTCCGGACGGTATGTATGTCTGGGCGCGCGGGCAGGGAAGGGAGGAACGGAATTCTTGCGGGCGAGGTGTTAACAGATGCACGCCTGTCCACCAAACAGGAGGTTCCGGCGCAATACCGGCTGCCCGCACTGATAGGTAAGAACAATGACGAATCAAAATCGATAAATGGTCCCTGTCAGCCAGCGGCCAGGCTACTTGGCTTTCAACCAGAAAACCGGGGTTCGAGTCCCCGCAGGGACGTACATGTTGGGCATAGCTCAATTGGCCAGAGCGTCGCCCTGTGAAGGCGAAGACGAAGGGTTCGAACCCCACTGCTCAACCTGATCGGAAGCAGATAGATTGGAGCGTAAACCGGTCAAGCGGCCGGGGTGGCGTGCTAAACCAATTGCTCTCTGCGGGGAGTCAGGTGCAAGTCCTGCGCGCTCCGCTGAAGGAGGCAATGGTAAATGATAAATGCCGAATGACAATTTGTAGTTAAACATGGCTGGGTAGCTCAGCGTTAGGAGAGCACCTGCTTGAAGAGCAGGGTGTCGCCGGTGCGATTCCGGCCTCAGCCACTATGTATATGGAAGGTTAGCCTAACGGTAAGGCATCTGTTTCGAAAACAGACGCGGTCGCACGCATGGGGGTTCGACTCCTCCACCTTCCGCTGAATTGCAGGTTCCGTCGTCCAACAGACAGGACACAACTTTGCGAAGGTTGAAACGCACGTGCGACTCGTGCCGGGGCCGTTGGCAGGTTATTGATTTTAATTGACCCGAGGGTTCCAGCGAACGGAAGTCTCTCATAAGGATTTCTCGCCAGGTGCGACTCCTGGCCTCGGTATGGCTGTCATATCTGGTCCCGTGGTCTAATGGCAAAGATTCATCCCTGTCCAGGATGAGATTCGGGTTCAATTCCCGACGGGATCGCTACCCTGTAGCTTAACGGCAGAGCGCGTGGCTTTGACCCACGAGGTTGCTGGTTCGAATCCAGCCGGGGTAATTTGAAGCTGACGGCTGCAGGGCACGAGTGTGCTCACGCGCCTGCAAAGCGCGAAAAAAGAGGTGCGACTCCTCCAGCCGTCTTGGTGCAAGTTCAATCAGCATACGCTAATTTGCGTAAAGTCAGGTTCGAATCGCACCGCCATATTTCTTGTTTCTTCTTTTCCAGACTTGCTTTAGACTGACTTTCGAACCGCCGAACCAAGCTCAATGCGCCAAAATTTATAATTAAGCGCACATGTGCACACTTGCATTATGCTCAATGCGGTGTACTCTGTTCA
>JANYCV010000310.1 GCA_025360145.1 Acidobacteriaceae bacterium | reverse complement strand
GGCTGCTTGCCGAGTTGCTAAAGCTACAGCAACAGCTTCTGCCCGAATCATTCGAAGCGGTCTTCGTTGTGGACGGCAGCCCCGACCGATGCTACCAGATTCTAGCCGAACGTCTTCCCTGCGTGCCGTTGCGATCGCAGTTGATTACACTCAGCCGTAACTTCGGTTCGTTCGCGGCCATTGCCGCAGGGCTGCGCAGCGCCAGTGGAGATATCTTCGCGGTGCTGGCGGCCGATTTGCAGGAACCTCCGGAACTGGTGCTGGAGTTCGCGCGGATTCTTCGCGCAAACGATGCCGATGTGTGTTTCGGCGTGCGCGCGGAACGGACGGATCCATGGCTCGCGGAGTTGATGTCCACCGCGTTCTGGAATCTGTACCGGCGTTTTGTCATTAAAGATATGCCGCCGGGCGGCGTTGATATTTTTGGGTGCAACCGGGTGGTTCGCGATCAGTTGCTCTCGCTGCCGGAGGTCAACAGCAACCTGATTGCATTGCTCTTCTGGGTCGGCTTCCGCCGCAGGTTCGTCAGCTATCGCCGGATGCCGCGCCTGGAAGGAAAGAGCGCCTGGACTTTTTCGAAGAAGCTGAAGTATTCCTTCGACAGTATTTTCAATTTTACGGATCTACCCATCCAAGGGCTGCTGGCGGCGGGGTTGGGAACTTCCGTGCTGTCGATTGTCCTGGGATCGATTGTGGTGTGGGGACGCTTGCGGGGATCCATCCAGACCGCCGGGTACACGCCAATCGTCCTGATGATTATGTTCTTCGGCGGGCTGACTGCTCTGGGTCTTGGCATTGTCGGGCAGTATCTTTGGCTATCGCTGCAGAACTCCCGGCAACGGCCCAATTTTATTGTGCATACGGTGCAGTCGTTTTCTGAAAATACGTCACACGAGGAAAATCCTGGCAGGTGAGTGTGCTACTCTATTTGTCTAAAACCATGAAACGAATTTTGCTGGCACCTGCACTGTTTTGGATGGCCGGATGTGGCGAGCCGACGAAGCCCGAGCAAACCGCTCCTGCGGCTGCCGTAAACGACGTGGCTCCTTATCTGCTCTCCGTTGGCCCCTCTGGAACCGTGGAGGCGGCCAAGTTCAATGTTCAGGCGGACGGATCGTCTGCTTTTTCGGTTACGGGAAAGGGGTTTGTGCGTGGATCTGCGATTGCGGCCAATGGCCAGAAGTTGGCGACGGTCTTTGGAAATGCGGGATGGCTGACGGCGACGATGCCGGCTGTATTTTATGAGAAGCCCGGGATCGTGGCAATCAAAGTTGTCAGCCCGAGCGGAAAGGAATCTAATTCCGCCGATTTCACGGTGACCGCTAAGAAGTAACCGCAGCTTCCGGTTTTGATCGGAACCAGATAATCGTCGTCAAAATCTAACACGCGACGAACAGCAACGGCGGTACAGCGCTGGTGCAGTGTCCACGAATTAGCTCGCAAACAACCGCAACCTGCACCCGTACCGCCGAATTTAGGTTCTAAGCTCTAAGCCGCGCGGCGTTCGCTGTCGGCTTCCGGTAGCGCAGCCACCTTGACGTTCCTGGCAAAGCCCAGCCGTTGCAGGAAGCTGATCTGAATCCATGTAATATCCAGCTCATACCAGGCCAGCCCATGCCGGGCCGAGGTGGGATGTGCGTGATGGTTATTGTGCCAGCCTTCGCCGAAGGTGAGAATCGCTACCCACCAGTTGTTGCGGGATTGGTCTTTCGTCATAAACCGGCGCGCGCCCCACATGTGCGTGGCGGAATTCACCAGCCAGGTGGCGTGCAAACCAACGACAACCCGCAGAAAAATGCCCCAGTACACCATCGGCCAGCCGCCGAAAGCGAGCAAAATCAACCCGAGGACGACCAGCGGCACGTAATGATATTCGTTCAGCCAGACGTAGAACCCATCCTTTCCCAGGTCTGGAGCGTACCGCGCCATGGCTTGCGTATCGTTGTGCTTGGCCTCGCCGAACATGATCCAGCCCATATGCGCCCAGAAACCACCCTCCGTGGGAGAGTGCGGATCGCCTTCCTGGTCCGAATGCTGATGGTGAACACGGTGCGTGGCGACCCAGAAAATAGGTCCGCCTTCCAGGGTGAGCGTGCCGCAGACGGCCAGAAAGTACTCGAAAAAGCGGGGTACCTTGTAAGATCTGTGCGTCAGCAGGCGATGGTATCCCATCCCGATGCCGAAACCAATCGCCATCCAATACAGAACGGCCGTTATGGCCAGCATTGTCCAACTGAAGTTGAACAGTGCCGCGATTGCGCCAATATGGAAGATCACCAGCACGATCGTGGTTACCCAACTGACTTTGCTGTACCTGTTAGCTTTTACCGTTTTAAGTGCCACCCAACGCTCCTTATATATCTCTACGACCAGACTAACAAGGTCTTGACCTTCCATTTGTAAGAGTTATGTAATTGCTTTTGTTGACAAGCCCCGCAAATGAGGGGATTGGTGTGGTTTTGAGGAGATTAAGAGGGCGAATCGATGCCGATCAGGGGAAGCGGGTGCTCAAATCCAGACGTTCTCCACCGGAACGCCCTGCTTGCACAGGTCGCAGGATGCCGTATCTTTGTAGTACAGCCCGTCCAATTTCGCCAGGTAATAGAAGGGCAGCGGGGCGAAATTTGGGGTTTCCGGCGTCGGCTGATAGACAATAACCGCCAGGCCAACCACTTCGGCGCCTCTTGATTCCACCAGCCGCTTCATCTCGGTCAGTTTATTGCCGGTCCGGAAGATGTCGTCCACCAATAACACTTTCTCGCCTTCCACCTGTTCCAGATATTGGCGGAACCGCATCGGCTGGCTTGGATCCTCCCGTTCGGCCCAATAGACCTGCCTCGCCCGCAGAGCCTCACACATCCCATACGCCACCGGAAGCCCACCCGTGGCCGGCGCCACCACCGACAGCTCCGGAATAATCGCCCGCAATTCCGAATTGGCGCGGATCAACCGGCTGAGACCCACGCTCAGCGTCTTGGCGTGCTGGAAATAGCGCATCGCGAGCGCCACCGCCAGATATTCCTCCGAGTGCAATCCATTCGGATAAGCGAAGTGGCCCTTGCGCAACGCGCCCGTCTGTTTCAGCAATTCCACCACGTCTTCCTGCGATGGCACCAGATTCATCTAGTGAGCTCCTTTTCCCAGCAGTACCTGCGGAATCGTCCGCAGAATGATCTTCCAGTCCAGCGCGAGCGACCAGGTGTCGATGTACTGCATGTCCAACTTCATCCACGTTTCAAAGTCCAGGTTATCGCGCCCGGAGATGGCCCACAAACACGTCAGTCCAGGGCGCATCCGCAAACGCCTGCGCTGCCAGCGCTTGTAGTTCTCCACTTCTTGTGGAACCGCCGGCCGCGGGCCTACCAACGCCATATCGCCGCGAATTACATTCCATAGCTGCGGCCACTCATCGATGGAAAACTTACGGATATAGCGGCCCACTTGCGTCAGCCGCGGGTCGTCCGGAATCTTGAATGCGGTCTCCTTCTCGTTCAAATGTTGCAGCGAGGCCTTCATATCCTCCGCGCCGTCGCACATCGACCGGAACTTGTAGAACACGAACCGCCGCCCATTCAGGCCGCACCGTTCCTGACGGAAGATGGCAGGGCCCTTTGAAGTCAGCCGGATCAACATCGCGATCAGGAACATGATAGGCAGCAGCAACACCAGCGCGGCGGCTGCCAGAATCACATCGATCACCCGTTTCACCAGCAGCCGTACCTCATCGTGAGGCGCAGCCGAGAATGTCAGCAGAGGCGCCGATCCAAGCCGGTCCAGATAGATGTCGCTGTTCACATGCGGGAAAAAATCGACCGCCACCCGGGTGCGCACGCCTTCCTCATCGCACAGCAGGAAACACTCTTCCAGATCCGCCAGCCGGTGGCTGTCCACCGCGAAGATGATCTCGTCAATCACGTGCCTACGCAGAAGTTCATTCAGCGACGACAGCGGATGAACTTCATAGGCTTTGCTCAACTGCACCGGCGGACCGGCCTCGTCCGCCAAAAAGCCTACCAGCCGTATACCGTATTTCGCCGATTGTTCCAGCGACTCGCCCAGTTTACGGGCCCGGTCGCCCAAACCCACCACCATCACGTAGTGCGGCGAGGCGAACTCCCTTCGCACCACTCCCACCAGGCTGCCGGCCTTCCAGCGGAAAAGGCACAAAAACATCCAACTGTAGGTGCCGAATAGCAGTAGGAAGGCTCGGCTCAGGTCCAGACGCAGGGAATATTGCAGCACCAGGACCGCGACGAATCCCACCGCACACTGCCGGAAAGTATCCCGAAGAATGACGCGGGGATGCGCGGAATCCAGCCTGTCATAGACGTCGAGCCAGTACCCTAAAACCACCCACGCCACCACGGATGCGCCCAAAAGCAGTGCCTTTACGGGCCTTTGGAGATAGAAGTCGTGTTCAAGAAAAGGGAGTAGGCGCCGGGTTTGGTAGGCGGCCTCGAAGGCGAGTGCCGTTACCAATACATCCGATAAACCGAAAAGAAGCCGTGCTTTACGATGATGTCTGCTGAACACGTTCCGGTATCAGCATAGCAAGGGATGGGCCGGGTGTGCCGCAATTTCAGCCGTGGTCCACGAAATCGCTGTTCTTTGGCGCGCCGCGGGTTACCCCGAATCCGGCAGTTGGAGTCGCCCAAAACCGGATAGACCCCTAGCCCGCACGCACTTGTAGCGGAATCAGCGATCACCCGATTGGTGATCCGCTGAGCAGTTTAAAAGCTGAGGCATTTCAGCGCCTTGCAATGATCTGCAGGATTCGAACTGCCGTATTTAGCGTGATAGGCGTCATCCGGAGAATACGGGGCGGCACCGTGAACTACTCCCGTCCCGGCCGTCCCCTCACTCTCCTATGCAGTGCAGCGCAACGCTCCGCCGCGCCGGCATCGTGCGATGTTCGAATACGTACAACCCCTGCCACATTCCCAGCGCCATCTTCCCGCCGATCACCGGTATTGAGAGCTGCACTTGCGTCAGCGCGGCGCGAATATGCGCGGGCATGTCATCTGAACCTTCCGCCGTATGCCGGTACAAACGGTTGTCTTCCGGCACCAACCGGCTGAAGAAATCATTCAGGTCCAAAACCACGTCGGGGTCGGCATTCTCCTGAATTGTCAGCGATGCCGACGTGTGCTGCATGAAAATCGTCAGCAGCCCGGATGAAACCGAAATGCCTTGCAGCCATCTCGCCACTTCGCGCGTGAAGTCGTAGATCCCCTTCCCGCGCGTCGAAATCCCCAGCCCGTGCGTGAACTGCTTCATTCCAGCCGCCTATTCCACCGTGACGCTCTTAGCCAGATTGCGCGGCTGATCCACATCGCATCCCAACCGGACAGCAATATGATACGCAAGCAACTGTAACGGGACAATCTCCAGCAACGGCAACAGCAGTTCGTTCGTCGACGGAATCGTAATCACGTGATCGGCCGTCTTCACCACTTCTTCGTCGCCCTCGCACGCTACCGCGATCACAAATCCGCCGCGGGCCTTCACTTCCTGAATATTCGACAG
>JANYCV010000304.1 GCA_025360145.1 Acidobacteriaceae bacterium | reverse complement strand
GTCTTCGTCGGGTTCTTCGTCCTCGTCAACTTCGAGCTTACCAGCGGCTTTTTCAAAAGTTCCGGTCTGCATTGCCAGCCGAATTCATTGCAGCATGAACCATGCCGTCTTTTGTGTCACCCCAATTCCACGGTGAAATTCCCACGAACTGATGCCATTCTTGTCGCTAGCAATCATCCACATTGCCGTCAGCCATTTGTCGAACCCAACGGCTGAATCTTCGCAGATAGTTCCGGCTTTCGGAGAAAACCGCTCAGGGCAGGATTTGCATTTCCATCCACGTCGGCTCGGGGTATAAAAGTTTTCTTTGGATTGGCAATACGGGCAAGTTACACCATTCGGCCAACGAAGAGCGGAGAAGGCTTTGGTCGTAACGTCCAGATCGGAATAGTATCGAATCGCCTCTAAAAGGGTCGTTGGTTCCGGTTGGGCATTAACCTCACTTTCCATGCTTAAATCATAGCTGGTGTCATCAAGTATGTCACTGCCCTAATTTGGCGACCTCCACGGCATTGGTATTACAAGGAAGACAGCTATACGGGACTGTTTGACCGGCAAAACGGAAGCGAGTACCAGAAAACCTGTTTTGACCTAGTTTTGAATTAAATATTCGGCGATTTCACGAGAAGCTGAGCCGCTCACGGGATTCAGAGGAGCGGCGTCCGGAATTTGCCGGGTGTTAGCATATGGGAAGTTACGTTTCGCCGCTAGCAGGAGTCTTCTAAATATCCATATGATCCGTGTGCTCCCCATTATGTTCGTGGCGGCTGCTGTGTGCTTGCCGCTCGCCGCCGAGCCGACGGAAGTTTTCGCGTTCGTCCAGAAGAGCTGCATTGGTTGTCACAATGCGAGCGTCAAGTCCGGCGACGTGGACCTGAAGTCGCTGCAGATGGCGAACACATTCGACCAGGATCGGGAAATTTGGGACAAAGTAGTGGATAAGCTGAAGACCGGGCAGATGCCTCCTCCGGGGACACCGCGCCCACCTGAGGCGACCACAAAATCGGTTACTCATTGGCTTGAGGCTGAGTTTGACCGGCTGGACCGGATGGTGAAGCCGGAGGCTGGACGGGTTACAGCGCGGAGGCTGAATCGAGCCGAGTATAACAATACGATTCGCGACCTGCTGGGCGTTGATATCCGTCCGGCGGACAGCTTTCCAGCGGATACGGCGGCGTTTGGGTTCGACAATATCAGCGACGCGTTGAACCTGACCCCGGCGTTGCTGGAGAATTACGTGGACGCCGCCGAGCGCGTGGTGCGAACTGCCTTGTTCGGACCAGAGCAGCGCAAGCCCGCGGCGATTCATTATTCGGCGCCGGTCCGCATCAACGAAACGCGCGGCCAATCCAAGCTGACCAAGGACCTGTTCAACTACGACTTAACGGGTTTAAGTACGCTGCACTCGGCGCATTTCATTCACCGCTTCCCCGTGGATGCCGAGTATAGTTTCCGGCTGGTGCTGAACGGGCACCGTCCGAACCAATCGGAACCGGTGCATCCGGCGTTTTTTATCGATGGCAAGTTGATTAAGGAGTTTGAGGTGGATGCCACCGATCTGGAAGGGCAGATTGTGGAATTGCGCACGCGAGTCGCCGCGGGAGAGCACCTGCTCTCGGCATCCTATTTGAAAACCTATCACGGGCTTCCGCCAAGCTACAACGGCCCTGAGCCTTCCAAGCGTCCTCCGGGGGCGCTGATTTCGGCGCGCGGCAAGCTGTCGGAAAAAGACATTGAGACGATGCGCAAGTTCGGCACGAAGATTAAGACGGACGCGATGGAAACGCGCGTGGATAACCGGTTTGAGTCGCTGGATGTGGGCGGCCCGTTCAATCAGGTTACCGCGGCTTCACCGGCGAGCCTGCGCAAGATTTACGTCTGCGGACATGCCGCGGGGAAGCATACGGCTGCTTGTGCGCGAACGATTCTGACGAGTTTCGCGGGACGCGCCTTCCGGCGTCCGGTTACGGCGAAGGAATTAGACCCGTTCGTGGGCTTTGTGGCGATGGCGCGCAAACAGGGCGACTCGTTTGAAGAGGGCATCGCCACGGCGTTGCAGGCCGTGCTGGTGTCGCCGAACTTCCTGTACCGGATTGAGCGCGACCGGCAGGCGGGAAACGGCTCAGTCCCCGTCAGCCCGTATGAACTCGCGTCGCGGCTGTCCTATTTTCTGTGGAGCAGCATGCCGGATGCGGAACTGCTTCGCGTTGCCGGCCAAGGGGCGTTGCGTCAGCCCGCGGTGCTGGACGCGCAAGTGAAGAGAATGCTGCGCGACGCCAAGTCCTTCGCGCTGGTGGAGAATTTTGCTGGACAGTGGCTGCAGTTCCGGAATATCGAAGTGGTCCGGCCGGATCAGGAACGGTTCCCGATGTTCGATGACAGCCTGCGGCTTTCGATGCGGCGAGAAACGGAATTGTTCATCGACAATATCGTCCGGCAGAATGGCAGCGTGCTGGAACTGCTGGATGCGAACTACACGTTTCTGAATGAGCGGCTGGCGCGGTTTTATGGCATTCCCGGAGTGACGGGGCCTGAGTTCCGGCGGGTGGACGTCAGCGGGACGGAGCGGGGCGGAGGAGTTCTGGCACATGCCAGTATTCTTACTGTCTCGTCGTATTCCACGCGCACGTCGCCGGTGCTTCGCGGCAAGTGGATTCTGGAAAATTTATTGAATGCGCCGCCACCTGCTCCCCCACCCGGAGTGCCACCGCTGGATGACACCAAAGCTGGACAGGGCGGCACGCTGCGACAACAGATGGAGCAACATCGCAAGAGCCCGTCGTGCTCTTCGTGCCATTCCCGGATGGATCCGCTGGGCTTCGGACTGGAGAACTTCAATGCGATCGGCGCGTGGCGGACCGAAGACGGGAAGCTGCCGCTGGATGTATCGGGATTGCTGCCCGATGGCCGTTCCTTTCAAACTCCGGCGCAGTTGAAGGCGCTGTTGAAGGGCGACCGCGATGCGTTTGTGCGCGGGTTGACGGAAAAGTTACTGATGTACGCGATTGGGCGCGGGATCGAACGGTATGACCGGCCGGCGGTGAGCGGCATCATGACGAAGCTGGCTTCGCAGGACTACAGATTTTCGCAACTGGTGTTGGACATTGTGAACAGCCTGCCGTTTCAAATGAGGCGCGCTGGCGAAACCAATCAGGTGGCGGCTAGTATGGGAGAGAGATCCAAATGAATTTCCTGACAGGCAAACACGTCGACCGCCGGACCCTATTACGAGGAGTGGGTGTCGCGCTTGCACTGCCGCTGCTGGACGCTATGCGCCCGGCATTTGCAGCCCCTGCGAGAATCGCCGGTCAGGCGCGCCGCGTAGCAGTGGTGTACGTTCCGAACGGCATCGTGATGAAGGATTGGAAGCCGGCCGAGACAGGCAAGGATTTCGCCTTCACACGGATTTTGAAGCCGTTGCAGCCTTTCCGGGAGGACATTGTAGTACTGTCCGGCCTAGCCAATCATGCGGCGGTTAACGGCAAGGGCGGCGGCCATGCGAAGGCGTCCGGCAGTTTCCTTTCCGGCACGGCGCCGAAGTACACTGCCGGTCCCGACGTCCATGCCGGCGTGACTTTCGATCAGATTACGGCGCGGCACTTCGCTTCGGAAACGCGCGTAGCGTCGCTGCAGATTGGCTGCGAAGATGCGCGCATGGTGGGCAACTGCGATACCGGTTCGAGTTGTGCGTATACCAATAGTCTGTCGTGGAAGAATCCGGATACGCCGCTGCCGGTTGAGGTGAATCCACGATCCGTGTTCGAGCGCTTGTTTGGCACCGTGGATCCGAGTCTACCGCCCGATGTCCGCGCTCGCCGTGCGATGTATCGCAAGAGTATTTTGGACCAGACGCGCGAGAATACGCAGCGCCTGACCGCGGATTTGGGCGCGGCCGACAAGCGCAAGATGGACGAGTATTTGACCGGCATTCGCGAGGTGGAAGTACGCATTGCCGCGGCCGAGAACGATCCGGTGACGCCGCCTTCCGAGAAGCCTTCCGGTATTCCATTCGACTACGCGGAATACGTGAAGCTGATGTTCAATCTGCAGGTGATTGCGTTTCAGTCCGACCTGACGCGGGTTTCGACAATGATGCTGGGCCGCGAAGGCAGTGTCCGGACGTATCCCGAGATTGGCGTTCCGGACCCGCACCATCCGCTGACTCATCATCGCGGCCATCCCGACTTCATCGAGAAGGTAACGAAAATCAACTGTTTCCACGTAGAGCTGTTTGCGTGGTTTTTGGAACGGCTGAAATCGACGGCGGATGGCGACGGATCGCTGCTGGATCATTCCACCATTCTGTATGGAGGCGCGCTCAGTGACGGCAACGCCCATTCGAATTTCGATTTGCCGTTGCTGATTGCCGGTCACGCGGGCGGCATTCGCGGCGGAAGGCACGTGGCGGCGGAAGCGAAAACTCCGGTGTCCAATTTGTTCGTGCAGATGATGAACAGCGTGGGCGTGGAGACGGCCAGTTTCGCCGACAGCACCGGCATGCTGGACTTGCGCGGTTAAACTGCCATAATGTTTGCGAGGTCATGATGGCCATTGCGACATATGCAACTCCCGTTCCGAAGCGTGCGGAAGCTACACCGAAGTTAGACCGGCTGGTGAGTCTGGATGCTTATCGCGGGCTGATTATGCTTGCGCTCATCTCGCACGGGTTTGGCCTGGGCGTGCTCCAATCGAGCCCGAACTGGGCGTGGTTGGCGCGGCAGGTGGATCACGCCGAGTGGAGCGGGTGTACGTTTTGGGATCTGATCCAGCCCGCGTTTACATTCATGGTGGGCATGGCGATGCCGTTCGCGTTTGCACGGAGGAGGGCCGAAGGCGCAACCACATTCGACCTGTTCCGCCACGTCGCCTGGCGATCCCTGGTATTGCTTGCGCTGAGCAACGTGCTGTCGAATTTCAACTCCAGACAAGGGCGGCCCGTCCTGCAACTGATCAACGTGCTCTGCCAGATTGCGTTTGGATATCTGCTCTGTTTCCTGATTACGCGTCTGCGTTTTTCATGGCAAGTAGCGTGCGGCGTTGGATTGCTGGCGGGCTACTGGGCGCTGTTCGTTTTGTTTCCGGCTCCGGATGGGGCGTTCTCAAAGACGGGCAACATCGGTGCCGTGCTTGATCTGAAATTTCTGGGATACAACTACTCCGGTTACTACACGACGATCAACTTCATCGGCAATGCGATTACGATTCTGTTCGGCTGCTGGGCGGGAATGTTGATGCGCCTGGAACGGCCGCCTGCGTACAAGTTGAAGGTACTCGGCGGATGCGCCGTAGCGGCCTTCGCGCTGGGACTCGCACTGGAGCCATTTAATCCGATGGTGAAACGGCTATGGACTGCGTCGTTCACTCTGTTCAGCGCGGGCTGGGTGATTGTGATGCTGATGGCCCTCTACTGGATAGTGGACGTAAAGCAACGGCGAAAGTGGGCATTTCCGTTTCTGGTGCTCGGGATGAATTCGGTCTTCATCTATTCCTTCTCGCAGGTGCTTCGCGGCTGGCTGGATCGCGGCCTGGGGGTCTTCACCGGAAACTTCTGGTATTTCGGCGAACTGGGCGCGATCCCGCAGAACCTGATGGTGCTGGCGGTGATGTGGCTCATGTGCTACTGGCTTTACACAAAGAGTCTTTACATCAAGATTTAATATCCACCGCCTTAAATGCGGGCAGCTACCACTTTCGCCGGTGGGGCAGACGCCCCCGTCTGCCCGGGTCCACTGGACCCGCTGCCCGGCGCGGCCCGTAAGCCGGTGTCGGAGGACGGCGGCCCCAAAAGTCACAGATCCATCGCAGTCGAGTCTTCAAACGGCTTTGAACCGGTGGTCTTCAATGCGGTAGAGGCACCATCGGCAGAATGATGTGCGAGGCGCGGCCGGTGCCGTGGAACACTGTCTGCGCGGCAGTTCGCACTTTCGCCGAAGAACCCAGATCGTCACCCGTGTTGGGGTTGCGATCGAATTGCGGAAAGTTGCTGCTGGTT
>JANYCV010000089.1 GCA_025360145.1 Acidobacteriaceae bacterium | reverse complement strand
GCTTCCTTCGGCTTCGGCGAATCGGAGGTCCACTGTTCCGACGCAACACCGCACAGGCCGCAAATTACGCTCACTCGAAACGCATCCATCATTAATCTCCGCTCACTGCACGCACCACATCGAGGACGGCCCGCCGCACTGGCTTCATCAGCGGCAATCCTGAAAACTTAATCAAGCTGACCACCAGGTCGAGGCTTTTATCCACCAGCACCGCTGTTCGTTTCTGGCCGGGGGAACGGTCGTACATCCAAAACAGAATCAGCCCCATTTGCAACATCCAGAGCAGATTCGGCAGGTGCTGTTTCAAATCGTCCGGCACTTTGGCGCCGCTACCCTCTACGGCTTTGGCGAACTGAGCGGCGTCCTTGTCCCGGATATCGCGCGTCTCCTTGCTGAAGGGAGATAGCGGATTCCGCGGGTCCGCCGTGTGCCCCAGCAGCGCTCCCAAAAACTTCCGGTTCGGTTCGAAGTATTGGAACTTTACATCGAGTATAGTCCGCAGCCGCGCCTTCAGGCTTTTCTGCTTCGGCAGCGCCTCCTCGATCAGTGCGATCATCGCGTCCTGCGCCTGGTGATAGAAGGCCATGACGATGGTCTCCTTCGACTCGAAATAATAGTAGGCCGAGCCGAGCGCGACGCCGGCCTCGCGTGCCACTTCGCGCATGGTGGTCTGCTCGAAGCCATGCTCACGGAACAACTCCAGGGCTGCGGAGAGAATACGGCTCCTGGTTTCTTCTGCCTTCGTCGTATTCATGGTTGAGTTCATGATACGCACCACGGAGTGATCACGCCCTTCAGCAGGATGAGCATTTCGGATTCGGGCATCATGCCCAGCCATCGCGAGATGGAGTGACGGTATCGCGAGATGAATGTGAAAGCCTCGCGCGCCAGCGGTTGCAGCTTCGGAGAGGACAGGCGCTTCGCCGTTGCGCGGTATTCACGCAGCGCGTAGAGGCACATGATCCAGGCATGGTCACCAAAGTACACTCCGCCATTGTCGCCGATCACCACCAGTTCTCCGGATTTTCCCGATTGTGGCAGGGCGGGGAACAGCCGGGCGGCTTGCGGCGATCCCAGTGGAATGGGATGGATCGCGATGAAGGCGGGCTGCCGGACGAGCCAGAACCTGATCCGCGTGCACAGCCCGCAGTTGGGGTCGTAGAGCACATAGAGCCGTTTCATTTAGTGCCGGGCATGTTCAAGACAGCGTCCGGCGGGAACGGCGGTGGTTCAAACGCGGCTTGTCCCCGTTTCCGCATGCGGGAAAACAGGAAAAGGTTGAAGAAGTGCATCAGGCCGAGGATCAGCAGCACCAGCCCGACCTTGTCGCTCAGCAGTTCAATGGATTCGCGCAGGTTGGCGAGCGTCGCGGTGGTGCGCAACGCCAGCGTGACGTAGCCGACGTTGATCAGATAGAAGCCGACCACCAGCAGGTGGTTCACGGAGTCGGCCAGGTCTGTGTTCCCGTGAAAGGCGTCGACCAGAAAGATGCGGCCGTTCTTATGCAGGGTGCGGGCTACCCAGATGGTCACGCCCAGACTGATGGCCAGATAGGCGAAATAACTCCAGACAATGTACATCGCTTACTCCTTGGAATCATGCTCTGTTGAACATGTTCAATTACAGAGTAAGGCGAGATGTCCTGAGAGTCAATAGAAATCTGAACATGTTCAGATTTGGGCGGTGGGGACTACGCCTGCGCGTCCTGCCACTCGTCGTACCAGGCCATCTGGATCGCCTCCAGCTTGCCTTCGCTGGACGCTGCCGGATCGTCGTCGAAACCGTCGAGTTCCGTAACCCACTTATGCAGATCCGTAAATCGCACCGTCAACGGATCGGTATCGGGAAACTTCTCCTGCAAGGAGAGCGCAATGTTATCGATCTGATCCCACGTAATCCCGGCCATTAGATTTTCGTCCCCTTCAGCACGCCGCGGACGGCGGTATTCATCATGTTTTCGGCAAGCTTCAGCGTCACCTGGTTCAGTTTGTCCACGTACGAGTGAATCAGGTGGTGATCGCCGGAATGATAGACCATCAACAGTTCGTTGATCGTCAGATCGATCGCCTTCCGTTCTTCCTCTTCCAGTTCAAAGAACGCATCGCTGCGCTTGGCCTTTTCCACTGCGGCAAGGATGGCATCGGCTTCCACGCGCATCTCGCGAACCTGCCGTTCGTTGAAGTCCTCTTCGGCCTTCTCGTACGACTCGCGGATCATCGCCTCCACCTGCTCGTCGGTTAGGCCATACGACGGCTTCACGTCGACGCTCTGCTCTTTGCCGGTCCGCGCGTCGCGCGCGGTCACGTTCAGAATGCCGTTCGCGTCGATCAGGAATCGCACTTCAATCCGCGTCATTCCCGCAGGCAGCGGGTCCAGATCGCGCAGTTCGAATCGCGCCAGCGGCCGGCAATCCTTCACCAGTTCGCGTTCGCCTTGCAGGACGTTGATCAGCACGTTCCGTTGCCCTTCGACTGACGTGGTAAACGTCTCGGTGGCCGAGGCGGGAATCGTCGAATTGCGATGAATCAGCTTTGACACTACGCCGCCCATCGTCTCAATACCGAGCGAAAGCGGGGTTACATCCAGAAGCAACTGGTCTTCCACGTCGCCAGATAAAATGCCGGCCTGGATCGCGGCGCCCAGCGCCACTACCTCATCCGGATTCAGCTCCGTGTGCGGCTTCGACAGAAACAGCCCTTCCACCGCCTTGCGCACCAGCGGGATTCTGGTGGAACCGCCCACCATCACCACTTCCACGATCTGGTCCACTGTTACGCCGGCGTCCTTGATGCACTCGCGGCACGGCAGCAGCGTACGGTTTACGATTTCCGCGATCAGCTTGTCGAACAGATCGCGAGTGATCTCGCGCGCGTAGGTCTTCCCGTTGTAGGCCAGATCGATCACGCTGCTGGGGATGAAGGAGAGCTTCTCCTTCGCATCGATCACCGCGCGCCGCAGCGTCTGCACTGCCTCGCCGTTTGCGGAAAGATCCTCGCCCCACTCGGACTGAATATCTTCCAGCGCGATCCGCAACAGCAGGTTGTCGATATCGTCGCCGCCCAGGTGCGTATCGCCATTGGTGGCGAGCACTTCGAAAATGCCGTCGTGTATTCGCAGGATCGAAATATCGAATGTGCCGCCGCCCAGATCGTAAACCGCGACGATTCCTTCCTTGCGCTTGTCCAGCCCATACGCCAGCGAGGCCGCCGTCGGCTCATTCACCAGACGCAGGATTTCGAGGCCGGCAATCCGCCCGGCATCTTTGGTTGCCTGCCGCTGTGCATCGTTGAAATACGCAGGCACGGTGACCACCGCTTGCGTGACTTCTTCGCCCAGAAACGCCTCGGCATTCCGTTTCAACTGCCGCAGAATCTCCGCTGAAATCTGCGGCGGGGTGAACGTCTTCTCGCCCAGCTTCAACTGAATTACCGATTCGCTGCCGTGTGCGATATGGAACGGAAACAGCGTCAACTCATCGCGCACATCTTCGAGGCCCCGCCCCATCAGCCGCTTCACCGAATAGACTGTGCGTTCCGGTTCGGTGATCAGCAGATCGCGGGCTTCGTTGCCAACGACAATTTTGCCGCCGCGCGTGACGGAGACCACGCTCGGCACCAGCCGGTGGCCGTCTTCGCCTGGAATGATCTCCGGCCCGGTCAGGCCCTGGTATGCCACGAGACTATTGGTGGTGCCCAGATCGATGCCGATGATCTGCTTCTTGCTTTCGCCAAAATCAATTTGGAATGTGGACATTGCTATTGCAGTTCCTTCTCCACGTCATTCACTAAGTTACGGATGTACCTGCGCCGGTTTAGCGCCGAGCGAATTTCGCCCAGCGTCTCTCTTTCCGGTGCAGCGTCATACATAACGAACAGATGCTTCAGCCGCGCGTCGATCTCATCGCGCATGGCATGGAATTTATCGCGTGCCTGTTCAAGTTGGGGCCGCGCGGAGGCATCGCCGTCACGCATTTCTTCCAGCGCCATGTTCAGATCGAAGACTTCTTCCAGCAACTCCGGAGGCACATCTTTCGAACGCTGCTCTCCAATTTCAAAGCCCGCTTTCTTCAATAAGTACTCCGCCCGTTGGAGTGGATCGCGAAGCACGCGATAGGCGTCGTTCAAGAGTGCGGTTGCGTCCTGGGAGTACTGTTGCTCGGCAGGGATCTTCCGCTGGTAACGGTCCGGATGCAGCACTTTGCTCAGTTCGTAGAAGCGCTTCTGTAGTTGGTCGAGATCGAGATGGAGCTTCGGCGCAAGGCCGAAGAACTCAAAGTAATCGGACGCAAGCGACGGCAACATTAGGCCGAAAAGGAGGTGCCGCAGCCGCAATTCTTCTTCGCGTGAGGATTGTGGAACTCGAACCCGGACTGCATGAGCGACTCTTTGTAGTCCAGCGTCATGCCGTCCAGAAACACGATGCTCTTCGGGTCGATGAAGATTTTGACGTCGTCGAACTCGTAAACCTTGTCGGTGGCCCGGGGCTTTGTATCGAACTTGAATTGATAACTCAAGCCCGAACAACCGCCGCCGAGCACACCGAGCCGGAGGCCTCCGCTGACACCTTGCTTTGCGAAAGCCTCTCTGATTTTGCCGACAGCTTTTGGTGTTACGTCAATCATGTTAGTGTGCGGTGACTGCTTCCGCCTGGCCCACGCTCTGCTTCTGCTTGTAGTCGCTGATGGCTGCCTTGATGGCGTCTTCGGCCAGCACCGAGCAGTGAATCTTCACCGGCGGCAGGCTGAGTTCGTTCACGATATCCGTGTTCTTGATCTCAAGCGCCTGGTCTACCGTCTTGCCCTTCAGCCATTCGGTGGCCAGCGAGGAACTCGCAATGGCGCTGCCGCAACCGAAGGTCTTGAACTTGGCGTCTTCAATCACGCCGGAGTCCGGGTTCACCATCAACTGAAGCTTCATTACGTCGCCGCATTCGGGTGCGCCCACCATGCCGGTGCCCACGTTCGGGCTGTTCTTGTCCATGGAACCCACGTTCCGCGGATTGTTGTAATGATCTAAGACCTTATCAGAGTAAGCCATAATTTCTCCCTTGGTTTAGTGCGCCGCCCACTGAACTTTCGACAAATCGATCCCCTCTTTCGCCATCTCATAGAGCGGCGAAAGGTCGCGCAGTTTCCGTACCACTTCAATCATCCGTTTTGCGGTGTATTCCAATTCTTCCTGCGTGTTGAAGCGGCCGATTCCGAACCGGATCGACGTGTGGGCCAGATCGTCGCCCACGCCCAGCGCCTTCAACACATAGCTTGGTTCCAGCGTGGCCGAAGTGCAGGCCGAACCGCTGGATACCGCGATGTCGTTAATGCCCATCAGCAGGGATTCGCCTTCCACATACGCGAAGCTCATGTTCAGGTTGTGCGGCAGGCGATGTTCCATGGAACCGTTGATGAAGGTTTCATCCAGCTCTGCTTCCAGCTTGTTCTTCAACCAGTCCCGCATCTGACGATGGCGCGCCGATTCAGCCGTCATCTCTTTCTGGCAGATGGCGCAAGCCTCGCCCAATCCCACGATGCCGGGGACATTCAGAGTGCCGGATCGCATTCCGCGCTCATGCCCGCCGCCGTCCATCTGCGCCGTCAACTGAACACGCGGGCCCTTGCGCCGGACATAAAGCGCGCCTACACCCTTCGGTCCATAGATCTTGTGCCCGGTGATAGATAGAAGGTCGATCTTATCGGTGATGACATTGACAGGAATCTTGCCGACAGCCTGCACGCCATCGCTATGGAACAGAACGCCGCGCTCTTTGCAGATGGCGCCAATCTCGGCCACCGGCTGGATCACGCCGATCTCGTTATTCGCGTACATGATGGTGACCAGGATGGTCTTATCCGTGATCGCCTCGCGCAGCATGTCCAGGTCGATCAACCCATCGGCCTTCAACGGCAGATAGGTCACCCGGCAGCCTTCTTTTTCCAGCTTCTTGCAGGTGTCGAGAATGGCCTTGTGTTCGGTGGCGGCGGTGATGATGTGGTTGCCCTTCTCGGCATACATCTCGGCCACGCCCTTGATCGCCAGGTTATTCGATTCGGTGGCGCCGCTGGTGAAGATGATCTCTTTCGGATTGGCGCCAATCAAGTCCGCGATCTGTTTGCGCGCCTTCTCGACTGCCTCTTCCGCTTCCCATCCGAAACTGTGGTTGCGGCTGGCTGCGTTGCCGAACATCTTCGTGAAATAGGGAAGCATCGCCTCAAGGACTCTCGGGTCCATCGGGGTCGTAGCGTGATTGTCCAAATATACGGGCTTCTTCATATTGATTCCAATCTTTAATTCCAATCCTTACAATCTCGGTAGCACCGGCAAGGCAGGGCTTGCCACAAATACCAGTGCCGGAATGTCGCTTGCGCAGCTTGAACTCGCCGCGGCTTCGTCTTCTTCTTGAGCCATGTCTGCAATTGAAATGCTCGCCAGCAGCTTCTGGATGCCATCATGCACTTTGCGCAGAGGTTCCTTAACAATGCACCGGTCGGACTGGCTGCACCCGCCATGGTTCGTGAAACAGGACGTCAAAAATATGGGACCATCTATCGACCGGATTACTTCCAGTGCCGTGATGTTCCGCGCGGCCCTTGCCAAACGGTAGCCGCCATTCGTACCATGCTCGGACAGCAGAAAGCCACTCTTCCCCAACTTCTGCAATACTTTGGAAAGCAATGGGAGCGGAATCTGGTACGCATCCGCAATCTCCTTGGCACTCGCGCTGGATTTCTTCACAGCCAGATGCTTCAGAGCGATCAATCCGTAATCTGCTTTCTTGGTAAGTTTCAACATGGCAGGAGCAATATACGACTGATCTGGTCCTAGATAGAGAATAGCGCAATCAGCCTCAGGCGTCAAGGGCATTCTGTCTGTTTACAACAGTTTAAATTACGACCACAACCATCCTATATCCTACAGGGAACACATTTTTCTGCCGATAAATCTTCAGGTGGTAAACTTGCGAGAACAAGTTTGTTTGGGACACTTACTCTTATAGATGATTCGCCTGTTTCGCGTATTCGTTCCGACCAGCGTTGTGGCGCTGGTGTTGTCGGAAGTAATCCTCATCTACGCTTGCTTCATCATTTCCACCTATATGGTGGTGGATTCCGACCCGCAAGTGTTTCTGTTTTACGATGGCGGCCTGAGCCGCGTCACACTCGTGGTGGTGAGCGTGATGCTGGGGTTGTACTTTCAGGATCTCTACAATGACTTCCGCATCCGTTCGAAAACGCTGCTGATTCAGCAGCTTTGCCTGGTAATCGGCCTCGTCTTCTTCTCGCAGGCGCTTCTTACTTACGTCAACCGCGAACTGATGATGTCCCGCTGGGTGATGATTTTCGGCTGCCTGATGCTGCTGGTGCTGATTCCCGCGTGGCGGCTGCTTTACGTCGGCGTGGTGTTCCGCGCATTAGGGGCACAGAAGCTTCTGTTTCTTGGCACCAACTCGGTGGCGCTCGAAATTGCCGCGCGGCTGATCGATCATCCGCAGCTTGGCCTCGCCTGCGTAGGATTCGTCGACAACAATCGGGAGAAGGGAGAAGAGCTGAACGGCGGAATGGTGCTGGGCAATATTGCGGACCTGCGGGAGGTCGTCCTGGAATGTAAGCCGGACCGGATTGTAGTCGGGCTCACGGAGCGCAGGCAAGCCCTTCCTGTTTATGACCTGCTGGACTTCCGATTCCTGGGCATCCGTATTGAAGAAGCCGCCACTACTTACGAAGCCGCGTTCGGCCGCGTATCCACCCGGGAACTGCGCCCTTCCCAATTGATCTTCTCGGCCGAACTGGGTCCGCAACCCCGGAGTTTGGCGATTCAGGCGATTTATTCCAAACTGCTCGGCATCATCGGATTTCTGCTGCTGATTCCCATCATGCTGCTGGTGGCGCTGGCGGTTCGGCTGACTTCAAAAGGCCCGGTGCTTTTCCGGCAGAACCGGGTAGGGTTTAATGGAGAAAACTTCACTCTGTATAAGTTCCGCTCCATGCGAACCGATGCCGAGGCGAAGACCGGAGCGGTGTGGGCCACGCGTGACGATCCGCGTGTTACGCCAATCGGGAAATGGCTGCGAAGGCTGCGCCTGGATGAACTCCCTCAACTCTTCAACGTGGTTCGGGGCGAGATGTCGATCGTGGGACCGCGGCCGGAGCGGCCGGAGTTCGTGCGTACGCTTTCCGAACAAATTCCGTTCTACCGGCAGCGCCATTGCGTGCGGCCGGGGGTTACCGGATGGGCGCAGATCAACTACAAGTACGGCGAGACTCTGGAAGATACGATCGTGAAGCTGGAGTACGATCTGTACTACATCAAGAATCTGTCGCCGTCGCTCGATGCCTATATCCTGTTCCACACGCTGAAAGTGATGCTGTTTTCACAGAGCGGGCAGTAACGCTTACTGGAAGGTCACCGTCTTCGCGCTGTTGCCGTAGGATGTGAGCGTTCCGGTATCGAGGCCCGCGGCGGTGAACTTCACCGGCGAGATGCCGCCGACCGAGAGCACCGACAGATCGCCCAGCGGGATGTTGAGCATCGCCACGGATGGAATGGTGAACCGACCGGCGCTGGTCTTCTCCCGGCACACAAAGGCCGCGCCGAACGTGGATAAGGCTGAACCGCCCACGATGTTCACGAAGCCGTTGGGATCGCCGCCGCTCCAGGTCACTTCCAGGTTTTGCGAACGGTCGATTACTTTGACGCTGTCTTTGTTTTCCCACTTCAGCGCCGGCGGCAGCTTGATGGACGCCGTGAACGGCCCCACGGCGTTCGCACCGGTGCCGCCTGTTCCGTTGTCGATGGTGTAGGTTCCGGCGTCAAGGTAGTCCGGCCCCGCGGAGGTTCCACCTGGAAGCGGAGCGCCCGCTAATTGTAGAAAGTAACTGCCATCGGTCCCTTTGTTCAGCTTCTTCGCGCCCTTGGGTCCGGTGATGTTCAGTGCCGCGCCGGCGTCGAGTGTATCGGCTGCCACGGGGTCCGCGCCGCCCAGGTAGTCGGTGCCTTTAAATAGATATGACGTGCAGTAGCCCACTTCATAGTTGCCTTGGCTGGCGGTGTAGCGCGCGAGATCGTATTTGCCGAAGCTGCCGGACGATGAGTCGCTGGTGAATTGGCCGGTGAGTCCAAAAAGGCTGACCTCGGTGATGATTCGCGTGAGACTGATCTGGCCGAACTTCACCGCGCCCGCTGTTTGAACCGCGGCCGTGCCGGCATCGCACGCGCCGCCGCCGCGGGCAATCGCCATGGACACGTAGTTACTCGCAACGTTTCCGGTCTTCACTACAACGGGCACGTGGCAACCGTCCAACGCATCTTCGGGAACAGTGAATACAATCTGATCTTTTCCAATGCAGCATCCCGATCTTCCCGTGTAGATGACTGGCACAGATTTGTTGCCGACATAGACTTCCGTGTTGCTGCTGATCGTTCCCACAACCACGCCCAGGCTGTCGTCCTGATCGATGGGTCCAAGCCCTGTGCCCCAGAGGATCATTGGTTGTCCGGGTCGTGCCGGGTTGATGACTGTATTCAATGCCACCGCACCGGTTGGGCTGACGTTTTGCAGGATTCCGGGACCAATGCCGGACGTTGACCTTGAGAACAGCCCCACCGAGCTTTTCGCCACTCGAAAAGTGGTGGGAGCGCTGGTGCGGCCGTTGAAGGTCACCGTTAGCACGCCGTTCCCCACCGGAACTTTCGATGGGAGGACGCCGACGATAAAATTACTGGATGCGTAAAGCAGCGGTACCGCGGCCGTAACCTGACTGGCGGTAACGCTGGCCGAGGTTCCAGTTGAACCGCCAAGCACAGTGGGAATCGGGAATTCGGCTTCGGAGGCTTCGATGGGAACCGCGGGACCCAAGCCGGTGCCGTAAGCGATAAATATGGAGCCTTGCGCGATTCCGGAGTTTGGCAATCCGGAAAGCGAGTAACTGGCGGCATTCAGAATGCCGCCGGAACTTACGACGGGCTGCGCTGCCGCAGCCCCTGCCAGCAAAGCGATGCCCAGCGCCAGATTGCAAAATGATCTCATCTGGCTATGATAAATCACTGCCGTTTGGACTACTGGTAATTCACCGACTTACCGGTGGTCGAACTTGCGGTAATGAATGCGTAATCGATTGACGGCGCGGTAAACCTCACCGGCGGTGCGCTGAGACCGAGCGACAATGAGCCGGTCGGAATGGAAATGCCGCCAATGTTGGTATCGCCCGCTA
This sequence comes from Acidobacteriaceae bacterium, assembly GCA_025360145.1. Lineage (GTDB taxonomy): Bacteria > Acidobacteriota > Terriglobia > Bryobacterales > Bryobacteraceae > JANXXV01. The sequence continues at coordinate 13,014 of JANYCV010000089.1, read as the reverse complement.
CGAGAGAGAGCAGAACGAACGGCGCCACGTTAAACGTTCCGGCGCTGTACGGCGCCGTGCAGCTGAATCCAGTAAAGAGAGTGGTACTCGAGAGGATTCCACCAATGGAAAATCCAGTGATGGTGACGAATCCGTTATAGGGGTTGGACGTATCCCAGTTGACCGTGACTCCCTGGGAACGGACGACATTGGTGATAGAGTTCATGTTCGTCCAGTTGAGTGCAGGCGGCATGGTGATTTGAGCGCCGGAAATCGGGCCGACATCGGCGCCGCCGGTGTTGGTGAAGCTGAACAAGCCGCCAGAGGCTGGGATGAAGAGCGGAGACTTGGAGCCTTGCACATCACTGCCGCTCAACGAGTACGCTCCGCCCTGGCTCTTGACCATGGCCATGGTGCTGGAATTCGGCAGTTTCATCGTGAAGGCGCCGGCATCAAGAATCACCGGAGGAGTGAAGGTTGGTGTAGTGCCCGGTGTCACCTGGAACTGATACGTGGTGCAACTGCCCAACGAGGTCTGCTGGATCGACACGCCGCCACCGGTCGAAGTGAAATCGCTCGCCGTGTATTGAGAGAATGCCGCGCTGGCGGAATCGCTCGTCGATGTGGAACTGGGCAACGTGATACCCCCAAGGGAAAAGCCAGGGGTTTGGGAGGTGGTCTTACCCACGGAGACGTATCCGCTGCGAACCGAACCCTTGTTCAAAATGTCCTGATACTCGGTGGGCGTCAGTCCCGTGGTCGCGGAGTCGGAACAGACGCGGCCGGATAGCGCGACGGGAACCGTCGCCGAGTTGCTGACGAAGTTTCCAGTCTGCACGATCACTCCCACATTGCAGCCGGATAGGCCCTGCGGGACTACGACGTTGATCTGATCAACAGACGGGAATGCAGATCGCCCGGCATAGGCGACCGCGGCGGATTGTCCGCCAATGTAGACCTTCACGTTCGATTTGGCCGTCAGGTCTGCCTGAGGAAATGGGTACTTCGTCTCATCGCCCGCGGCCGCGCCAAGGCCGCTGCCCCAGAGGACAATTGTCTCGCCCGGGTTAGCCGCGCGGGCTGGGGCCAGCGGTAAGCTGCTCGCGTTCAGCATTCCGGCTGAGAGGCCGAAGGCCGCCGCAACGACCGTGATTGGTGCTGGCGTGCTGGTTTGATTGTTAAAGGACACAGTGAGAGTGCCGGTGCCAATGGGGGTGCTGGACGGAAGTATACCGGCGATTTGCTTGTCGAAGACGTAGTAGAGAGGCGCTCGTGTGGTGACGCCGTTCACTGTGATGCTGACCGACACCCCGGACAGACTGGTGGTAAGAGGGCCCTGGCTTAAATCGGGCAACGCAGGGGTCTGTACAGGTCCGAGGGCGGAACCCTTGACCGCGAATAGCGATCCTTGCGCAATTCCGTAATTCGGCGAGCCGGGCGTTGCGAAGCTGTAGTTGTTCACGACGGAATCTACCTTCGGCTGCGCCCATGCGACACCTGCTACCACAACAGTGAGCAGACACAGTCTTACGTTGTACGTTGTTGTCATTTTCTCCTCCTCTCTTATCCTTCTTTTGGTGCGATTCCCAACGACTTCATCTTGCGGTAAAGATTGCTTCTTTCCAGTCCCAGCAATTCGGCGGCGCGAGTCACGTTGCCTTGTGCTTCGGTTAATTTCTTTAGAATATACTCGCGCTCGGCGGCCTCTCGAACTTCCTGCAGACTGCCGAATCGCTCTACTGTCTTCTCAAAGACCGCGCGCCGGGCGGCGTTCAAAGGGATATGGCGCGCATCCACCCGTACCTGTGGATTCATGATCACAATCCGCTCCATCAAATTGCGCAACTCGCGGACGTTTCCGGGCCATGGGTACTCCTCCAGCACCACGTAGGCTTCCGGCGTCAGTTCCTTCGGCTTGCGGCCGTACGCGGTGGTGTACTCCCTCAAGAAATGATCGGATAGCAGTGCCACGTCTTCAATCCGTTCGCGCAACGGCGGCACATAGAACGGGATCACGTTCAGCCGGTAGAACAGATCTTCGCGGAAGTTGCCGCGGGCGATCTCGTCTTCGAGGTTCTTATTGGTAGCCGCAACGACACGCACATCCACAGTAGTGAATTCGTGCGCCCCAACCGGCTCAAACCTCTGTTCTTCCAGGGCGCGCAGCACCTTTGCCTGCGTCTTGAGGCTCATGTCGCCCACTTCGTCCAGGAACAGCGTCCCGTTGTCGGCCTTGCGCAGCTTGCCTACTTTGTCTTCACTGGCGCCGGCGAAACTGCCTTTGCGGTGGCCGAACAGCTCGCTTTCAATCAGCTCTTCCGGGATGGCGGCGCAATTCACTTCGACGAACGGCTCGCGGGAGCGCTGGCTGCTCTCGTGAATCGCATGCGCCACCAATTCCTTGCCCGTTCCGCTCTCGCCGAAGATCAGCACGCGGCCGTTGGTGGCGGCCATCAGCGCCAATTGCTGGCGCAGTGCCTTCATGGGAACGCTTTCGCCGATGATGCGCGGCTTGCGCTCCTCTTTGATGCGCTGCACTTCCAGCTCCAGCTTCCGCTGCTGGATGGCATTCTTCAGCACCACGGTCACCTTCTGAATGGTGAGCGGCTTTTCGATGAAGTCGAAGGCGCCGAGCTTTGTCGCCTTTACCGCGGTCTCGATGTTGCCGTGTCCGGAAATCATGACCACCATCGGCCTGTCGGCGAACGGAATCTCCTGGATGCGGGAGAGAGTTTCCATACCGTCGATGCCAGGCAGCCACACGTCCAGCAGAACTACGTCGTAATACTGCGCTTGCAAGCGTTCGAGGCAAGCCTCGCCATCGGCAACCGCGTCCACCACGAATCCATCGTCCTGAAGCACTCCGCATAACGATGTTCGAATACCCGGTTCGTCATCTACGACTAGCACGCGCGAGTTTCTCATGCGCGGCTCTCCGACGGTTGGAGTTCCGCATCGCCGGCGGTTAGGGTGGCGATCTCCACGATGAATCTGGCGCCCGACGGTGTGTTGTCTTCGACGCGAATATTTGCGTTGTGATCGGCGATGATGCGGTTGACGATGGCCAGGCCCAGGCCGGTGCCGCGTCCTTTGGTGGAGAAGTATGGCAAGAAGAGTTTTTCCTTATCCTCGGGTGAGATGCCGCATCCGGTGTCGGCAATGATGAGCTCGATGGAATCCGGCGTGGGCGCGCTGGTGCGGATGGCCAGGCCCTTCACCAATGAGTCTTGCATGGCTTCGGCGGCGTTGTCGACCAGGTTCACTACGGCTCGGCGGAACTGCTCGCGGTCGATGTTGACTTGCGGTAGAGAGGCGGCGAGATCCTTGCGTACTTCAATGCCGTCCAGGCGGCCGGCGAAGACGCTGAGAGCGCTTTCCACTACCTCGTTCAGATCGGAAGGGACGGGTTGCGCTGCGGGAAAGCGGGAGAACTGGGCGAACTCGTCCACCAGCGTTTTCACGCTCTCTACTTCACTCGAAATCGTAGCGGAGCATTCCCGTAAAATGCGCGGCGTGTCTGGGCCGATGCCGCGGTCGAGCTGGCGTGCGATTCTCTCGGCGCAGAGTGCGATCGGGGTGAGCGGATTCTTGATCTCGTGCGCGATGCGGCGGGCCACTTCATGCCAGGCGGCTGCTTTCTGTCCGCGGAGCAGTTCGCTGGTGTCTTCAAGGACCAGCACGTAACCGGAAGTGACTTTGTCATCGAGCGAGGCGACGGTGGCGGACAGGTGGACTACTCTGTGCTCGGTGTGGAATTCGAACTGACCGGCCGCGATCCCCATGCGGTGGGCGCGATTCATCAGATAGCGGATCTCAGTGGCATCCTCCTTGCGAAAGAGATGTTCCAGGCGAGTGGCGCGTTCTACCAACTCCGCGGAGAAGATTCCTTTCAGCGCACGGTTAACCCTTTGAATGCGCCCGTCGGAGGTGAGGGATAAGACGCCGGTGGGAATGCTTTCGAGGATTGCCTCGGTGAAGCGGCGGCGGATTTCGAGCTCTCGGCTGTTCGCCTCCAGGTCCTGCGTCATTTCATTGAAGGCGCGGACCAGGCTGGCCAGTTCGTCGTTCGCACCGACGCGGACGCGGTAGGCGAGGTTGCCGGCGCGCACCTGTTGCGCTGCGCCCAGCAGGGCCGAGATGGGTACGCTGATCTGCTTGGCGAGAAAGAGCGCGATCCAGGTGGCGATGAACACAACGAACAGTGTGATGAGAGCCAACATTTGCAGAGACGCCCAGCGGGTGCCTTTGCGGTCGGCGTCGAGTTTCAGGTATTGCCGCACTGCGGCGTTGATTTCGATTTGTGTTTTGGCCAGATCGATGGGGAGCGCCGAGCGGAGGACGAGCGTGCCTTGTGCGATGGCGGCCTCTACGGTGGTGATTTTCGGGATATCCGGTTTCTTGTGGAGAGGGGCATCGCAGAGCTGGTTTCGGGTACCGTCCTTGGTGCGGATGAAGAGATCCTCCACTTTTCGTTCGGTGCAAAGTTGTTGGAGTGTGCTTGACTCCAGATCCGGCACTGCGGCGAACCAGTCGACCTGGGCCTGCGCTTTTGCGCGGGATTCATTCTCGATGGCGGCGCCGATGCGAACGTAGTTCATGTTTACGTCGCTGGCGGGTTTGCTGAACCACTTAGTAAGGTTGTGATTTAGAATGCTGTAACTATAGACGACCAGGAAGACAACGGGGGTGACGCTGAGCGCGAGGGCGCCGAGGACGAGCTTGGTCCGGATGCGCGAACCTTCGCGGTTGCTGTGGCGTTCGAAATACAGCTTGATGAAGTTTCGCACCAGCATGAAGGCGAGGGTGACGGTGAGGAGGAAGATGAGGGTGGAGACGGCCCAGATGACGTAGGTCTGTTCGGGACTGGAGGGGCCGAGATCGCCGAGGCTGGACGACCCGAGCCAGACGATGGCGGTGACCAGAATGGCGAGCAGGACGACGCCGGCTGTGTACATTATCCGCTTGCGCATACGTTACTATGCCTCCTTTGAATTATGCAACGAAACAGAGCGCGGCGGCTCTGGGGCCCGGGGCCTCGAGACGACGCCAACAATACGAAAGGGCCTGCGGAGCGCGGAGAACCGGGTTGGGTTCGTTCGTGCAAAAGACCATTTCCACAGAGTGCACGGAGTTCGCGGAAAAACCATGGGTTGCCTGGTTTTGCGAAACAGAGCCGACGAACCGGGTTGGGTTCGTTCGTGCAAAAGACAATTTCCACAGGGTGCATGGATCTCAGTTAGAAAAACTATGAGCTGCCCGGTTTTGCGAAACAGAGCCAACTAACCGGGCTGGGTTCGTTAGGCTCACTGAGGGGCTGGGGAAAACCGTGAGCCGGTGTGCGTCAGGCGTCCGCTGCCAACATCGTAGAGGGTCCGTGTGAACGGCGGCAAGTCGCTTAAACGCTAACTTATTGATTCGGTTCGGAATACACCCGTAATTATTTTGTGACTCGGTTTTTTCTTTAACACCATATAGATCGGGCACCACCTCAGGGGTACTGTACGTCCTATACCCCCTTGCGTCCGGTATAATTTCCTGTTACCGTTGCGTCAATACCAGTATTTGGGCCCGCGGTATAGGGGGCCGGTTTTTTTTTAGGTGGAGAGGATAAAATGAAACATTATTGGGGAAGGAAGTGCGCGCGCACTTTCTTTAGCGGTATTGTCCTGTCCCTGTTCTGCCAGTCGCTCGCAGTTGCGCAGGAGAACTCTGGACGAATTCTAGGGACCGTAACAGACGAAACGGGCGCGTCGGTGCCGGAAGCGAAAATTGTCGCGACCAGTCCGGTGTCTCCACGCGGTATCGAATCAACGACTGACTCCAGCGGCAACTACACCTTGTTCAATGTGCCGATCGGAGTCTACACGGTTTCGGTATCCAAGACCGGATTTTCTACAATCCGCCAAGCGAACATCAACGTTAGCTTGGGATCACAAGTCAATTACAATCCGAAACTGACGGTTGGCCAACTTACCCAAGTCGTCGAGGTGTCCGATTCCTCGGTCTCTCTCGATACCACATCGAGCCGGACGTCGACCAACATTTCAGCAGCGCAATTTGAGGGAATCGCCAAGGGGCGCACTTTCAATTCGATTCTGGCGATGGCTCCTGGCGTCCGCACCGAGTTCAAGAGTGGAAACGCAGGCGTCGGCGGCATCCAGGTAGATGGTTCGAGCGGTTCGGAAAACGCTTTCATCATTGACGGCGTTGACGTAAGCGACGTGCGCCGCGGTTCGCTGCGCGCACAGAGCGCGATCCCGTTCGAGTTCATTCAGGAAGTACAGATCAAGAGCGGTGGATTTGAGGCTGAATACGGCGGAGCGACCGGCGGTGTGGTGAACGTCGCGACCAAGAGCGGATCGAACGCGTATCACGGCCAAGCCTACTACCAGTACACCGGCCAAGGCTTGAATGCTGGCGATCGTGGATACTATCAGCGGTCCGCCGCGAATGCGGCAGTCGCAGAGTTTTTCAAGCCCAAAGAAGACAACTACGGCATCAATTATCCGGGCGGCGCGATTGGCGGCCCGATCCTGAAAGACCGGCTGTTCTTCTTCGGCGCCTTCTCTCCGGAGTTCGAGCACACCGACCGCACCATCGACTTCACCAGCGGCGGGTCCACAACCTACAAGCAAGATATAAAGAGATACTACGGAATCGGACGCGTGGATTATCAGCCGATTACGAAGTTGCAGATCAACAGCTCCTACATCTGGTCCCCGCAGAAAATCAACGGGTATCTGCCAAACCGCGACCCGCGATTGAAGCCGCCGGCGAACGATTTGTCGGTCCAGGGCGGATACAATCAATCTCAGGCTTATACGGTTTCCGGCACCTATGCCGCGACACCGAAGCTGGTGTTGAGCGCGCGCTACGGTTATCGCTATTTCAACGATAAGTTGGGCAACTCAGGTCTTGCGGGCAACTACGCCCTGTCTACGGATCCTTACATTGTCTATCAGAATTCCTCCAGAGGAATCGCCGGGGTTCCGGCCAACGCGCAGCAGGACGTTCGCTATTCGAACGTCTCCAGCACCTTCGGCATTCAGAGAGACATTACCACCCGCAACAACCTTTATTTGGATGCCACTTTCGTGGCGGGCAAACACACGTTCAAAGGCGGCTATCAATTTGCGAAACTACACAACGACGTGTTGAACGACTACACGAACGGTTTCTTCCCGATCTACTGGGGTGAATCGTTCTCTCGCGGTAGCGTCAAGGACGCGAAGGGCGCGTACGGCTACTACATCTGGGAAGACGGCGTCCGCAACACAGGCAACGTCAGCAGCAGAAATCAGGGCTTCTTCATCCAGGACCAATGGAAGATCCACCCCCGCGTAACCCTGAATATCGGCATCCGGTTTGAGAACGAATTCCTCCCTCCGTTTAAACCGGAACAGGACGGGGTGAAGATCAAGAATCCGATCTCGTTCGATTGGGGTTCCAAGATTGCTCCCCGCATCGGCGGTGCCTGGGATATTCTGGGCGACGGAAAGTGGAAATTGAGCGGCAGCTTCGGTCTGTTTTACGACGTTTTGAAGTATGAACTGGCTCGCGGCTCGTTCGGATCCGATTACTGGATCAGCCACGTATACAGACTGGACAACCCTAATGTGTTCGGGCTCAGTAGGACGAATCCGGCCGCGCTGGGAACGCAGATCATCCAGTATGACAACCGCTCGCTGGAATTGCAGGGCGACCAGATTGCCGGAACCGACCCGAACATCAAGCCGTACCAATCCCGCGAGTTCAGCGCCAACTTCGAGCACAGCTTCCTTCCACGGCTGACCGGCGGCGTGCGGTACACTCACAAGGATCTGTTGCGCGCAATCGAAGACATCGGTGTTCTGGATGCGGACGACAACGAAGTCTACCTGATCGGAAACCCCGGTTTGGGTGAGACCCGCAACACGAAGAGCGTCTACGGCGCAAAGACCCCGAACGGCAAGGAATTCCTGGTTCCGAAGGCCATCCGCCAATACGACGCGGTGGAATTTCGTCTGCAAGGGCAGGCTCACAACATGGGCTTCATCGGAAGCTATACGTGGAGCCGGTTGTATGGTAATTACTCCGGTGCCGCGAATTCGGATGAGTCCGGACGCTCCGACCCTGGTGTTTCCCGCGCGTTCGATTTGCCGTTCTATTACTTCGATCAGACGGGAAGCCAGAAGACTGTTCTTGGGCCACTGGGAACAGATCGCCCGCACACCTTCAAGTTCTTCGGAAATTACGATCTGAAGAGTAAGGTTGGCAGCACCAACTTCGGACTAAACCAAATTGCCTACAGCGGAACGCCCGATAGCAGCACCATCATCTATCAGTCCGCTCCGACGTTCCCGTTCGGTCGCGGTGACATGGGCCGTACGCCGTTCCTCACCCAGACGGACTTGCTGGTTACCCATACCATCAAGATTAAGGAACGGGCCAGCGTGAAATTGGAGTTCAACGTCATCAATCTGTTCAACCAGGCCACGGTGATTTCCCGCGCCACCCAGTTGAACCGGTCTAGTGCTATCTCCGAAGCCGCACTTCCGGTTAGTCAGTTCTTCAAGGGCTACGATGCAAAGAGCTTCTTGAGCCTGAATGGCGGTAAAGTTGGCGGTATCTCCACGATCCCGCTGAACCCGATCTACAACCTGCCGGGTGCCAGCTACCGCGCAGGCGGCGGACCAGGCACTGTTTACAGCAGCGCGTTTGCAGCTTCAAATCCGAACTTCGGAGCCTACCAGGACTTCCGTGTGATTCGGCTCGGCGCTCGGTTTATCTTCTAAGAGAAAGCTGGAAGGTTGAAATGACGAAGAGGCATCCGGGAAACCGGGTGCCTCTTTTTTGGGGTGTGCCGAGCATGTTCGACAGCTCGAAGGTGAAAGTCCTTTTGACAACCTGATGGAGGTGAAGTCATAGTGAAGCGCAAGGGTCTGAAGGAAGCGTGGAGCAATAGATCAAACTGGGTATGTGCTTGACTCAGGTAATTACTACGGCAGCAGCCCAGGTGGGGCGGGCCCCCTGGCCGGCGCGGGACGCCCTCGTCCCGCTGCTGGAAGCGGAACGAGGGCCCCAATGCGCCCGCCGCACGAAACGCTGCGAGACCGTACCCACTTGAGTCAAGCACATACCCAGTTAGATCAATTCGAAAATAACCCGTAAGCAGCCCATGCCGCATCTGGCATAATAACTCGTGTCTGTCGGGGGGGAGTGCCGCAGTCTAAACCGATCGAGTGGATGGGGATAGCCTTGGTCGCGTCTCAGAGTTCCCCCTCGACGTGAAGCGGATGATCGGCTTTGGGTTGCGACAGGCACAAGACGGAAGACGGCACGTCAACGCCAAGCCGCTGGGCAACCGTATCGAAGTCGTCGCCGATTTCGACGGAGGGACATATCGTGGCGTTTAGACGGTAAAACTGAAAGGGAGAGTGTACGTCCTGCATTGTTTTCAGAAGAAATCCAAGCGTGGCATCGCAACGCCGCAATCGGACCTAAAGCTGATAGACAAGCGCTACAAAGAAGCCAAAACGCTGCATGATGCCTGGGAAAAGGAAAATGCCAAAGGTTGAATATAAGACAGGAAGCGACAACGTATTTGCCGACCTCGGCATTCCAGATGCACAAGAATATCTCGCGAAAGCCGACGTGGCGCGGAAGATCATCGAGATGGTCAACAGCCGTGGGCTTACCCAATCCGGCGCCGCTCGGGTACTAGGGATTGATCAGCCCAAGGTGTCTGCTTTGATGCGAGGACTCCTAACTGGATTCTCAATGGATCGCCTTGTTAGGTTTGTTTCTCTTCTTGGGGCAACGATTGAGATATCAATCAAACACCATGGTCAACAACAGGTTTGCCGTTTGGGTGCGTTCCGCCAGCTGCACGAGCATACAAACTACATACTGATATTCCCGGCGAAATCAATCGACGCAAGGTCATATCCAATACAGACCAATTGCCGCGGGGAGGATTGGCGAGTGCCGCAGGCTTTGATTGCCCGACAGAGCACTTTCAATCAAGCCTTGAACTTTAATTCAGTCAGCGGGAGCTAAGAAGTGGCCAGACAACCTAAAGCGCCGGCGTCACCAGCCCCAACGTTCATTCAATCAGAAAACTACCAGAGCATTTACAGCAACAACACACAATTGCAGATGTCTGCTTTTGACGTGCGGTTGATCTTCGGCGAGTCAGCCAACATCAGCGGGGAATCTCAACAGATTGAGCAGAAGGTCGCCGTAGTGTTATCCCTGCATCACGCCAAAGTTTTCTCGCAGATGTTAACTAAAATCATCACAGAGTACGAACAGCAGATCGGGGAGCTCAAGCTTCCAGCCAATGCCGCAAAGCCGCCTGCTACCGGCGAGACTGAATAAGACTGCACTCGCCCGTGTATTGTGCGCTGATTGGGGATTGCGAACGGGAGGTTTCGCTGCGCAGTCAATCGGAGGAATGGACTACGCCAAAAAACTCTTGATGCCTTGTGTACGAAACTCGTACTTCTGTATCTCGATAGCCGCGCGGCCTTGTTCAAGACGAGCCACCCGGCCCCTGGCCACCAGCTTCAACTGGCACTTATTATTCAATTGCGCAGGCCAACTTATGGAAAGTTCCAGCCTTTTCCCTGGGAGGAGGATTTGGTCGGTGGTGAAGAGAACACCGTTGCTGCTGATGTTGATCGTCTTGCCAGTACCTTCTTCCTGATTCGCCCGTTTACTCAAGATCTTATAGCGCACTTCCCTCTCAATGGGAAAGCGATCCGAGCTTCGCCTCTCAACCGAACTATTCATTCGGGTTACAGATGCTGTTTGCAGGAACACTGTAGTCTCCTCTCCTTCATCAGCATGCGATGGAAAGCGATTGCAAACAATAGAAAAGAAGCTTTAGATTATGATAGTACTATCGTAAGTTTTTAACCGGATCTTAGATTTTTTCTCAGTATTTTAATCTCAGTAAGCCGCTCCGCGAACCTGATTTCCGTTCCGCGCTGCATGGGGCGATAGAACTCGCGGCCACTCAGAGAAGGCGGCAAACACTCCATTTCAGACACCGCATCCTTGAATTGATGGGCGTGCTGATAACCCTTTCCATAGCCCCAATCTTTCATGGCGCGGGTGGGTGCGTTGCGCAGGTGCATGGGCACCGGTTCGGCCATGCCGTTCTGAATTTCGGCGCGAACTTCGTTAAGCGCCTGGTACGCCGCGTCGGATTTCGGAGTGACCGAAAGATAGATGGCGATCTGCGCGAGGGCCTGATCGCCTTCGGGAATGCCGAGGAAATGGACGCACTGCATGGCGGCGACGGCGTGTTCGAGGGCGCGCGGGTCGGCCAGCCCGATGTCTTCAATTGCCATGCGCATCAAGCGGCGGGCAATGTACATGCGGTCTTCGCCACCCTCCAGCATCCGACCCAGCCAGTACAAGGCCGCATCGGGATCGCTGGAGCGTACGGATTTGTGCAGGGCGGAGACCAGATTGTAATGCTCCTCGCCGGACTTGTCGTAGAGCGAAGTTTTTCGTTGAAGCACGTCTTCGATGATTTCCGTCGTGATCTCGCGGCCCGATCCGGCAGCCAGCGCGGCGAGTTCCAGCATGTTGTAGGCAGAGCGTCCATCGCCGTTCGAATAGACGGCGATCTGCTCCAGCATTTCATCCGAGACGGTGAGATTTTGATCGCCCAGCCCATGGTCGCGGTCTTCGATGGCACGGCGTAACAATGCCACCAAATCGGGCACACTGAGAGCGGCGAGAGCGTAGACCTTGGAACGCGACAAAAGTGCGGAAATTACCTCAAAGGAGGGATTTTCCGTAGTGGCTCCGATGAGGGTAATATCCCCCTTTTCCACGTAGGGTAAGAATGCGTCCTGCTGCCCTTTGTTGAATCTATGAATTTCGTCGACGAAGACCACGGTGCGTCTTCCGGAGCGCCGGTTGCGTTCGGCGTCGGCCATTACGGCCTTAATCTCCTTGACGCCGCTGAGTACCGCACTGAACGGGATGAAATCGGCTTTGGTGATCTTGGCGATCAGGCGGGCGAGTGTGGTTTTTCCCACGCCTGGAGGGCCCCAGAGGATCATGGAGCTTAGTTCGTCGCGCTCAATCTGGCGGCGGAGCGGTTTGCCGGGGCCGAGGATGTGTTGCTGGCCGGCGAAGTCTTCCATGCGCTCCGGGCGCATGCGGGCCGCGAGAGGGCGGCCACGATCGGGCGGATCTTCGGGGCCGGTGCGGGCTAGCGGGTTGTCTTCAAACAAGCTCATGTGATTAATTGACGCTGGCGGCGAGCTTCATAGAGCAGAATTCCGGCGGCCATGGCGGCGTTCAGCGATTCGACGTTGGCGGTGGGGATGCGGAGGTTGTGGGCAATGGAGCGAAGCTTGGGGCTGACGCCGCGGCCCTCGCTGCCGATGACCAGGGCGCAACTGCGGGTGAGGTCGGCTTCGGCAAGAGACTGCTGGCCGGTGGGCATGGCGGCGTAGGCGTCGACGCATTTTTGTTCCAGGGTGGCGCAGGCGATGCTCTCATCGAAGTGGGTGACCAGCGGCAGGCGGAAGACCGAGCCCGCCGAGGCGCGGATCGCTTTCGGGTTGTACGGGCTTACCGAGCCTTTGAGAAATATGGCTCCGGTGGCGCCAAAGGCTTCGGCGGCGCGGAGGATGGCGCCGGCGTTACCTGGGTCTTGCAGTCCGTCGATGATCACCACCAGGGACTGTCCGCGGAAGACCTGGTCGATTTCCCAGGCCGGGGGGCGGACTAGCGTCATGACGCCCTGGCTGGATTCGGTGGCGGAGATTTCGGCGAAGAGCGAGTCGGGGACGCGGATGAGATTCACCTGCTTCAGCCCTTTGACCTGCGCTTCGACGGTGGTGCGGACGGATTCGGCGGTGATGACGGTGTGGATGAAGCAATCGCTGCGCAGAGCCTCTTCGAGGAGATGGAAGGTTTCGGCGATGCAGAAGCCTTCGGTGGTGAGAGAGCCGCGGGCGATGGCGCGGCGGACTTCCTTGAGCAACGGGTTCTTGGCGCTGGTGAGTTGGCCGGTTATCATTCTTGTGG